>CAZRIR010000027.1:8985-11880 GCA_964600195.1 uncultured archaeon
TCCATTAATTCCCGTTCAATAACAATTTTTGATTGTAATGCTAATTGCTCTAAAATTGGCTCTAGCTCGTCTCTAGTCTGATTTGAAAGTTTAATGAGGTCACTAAAATATAGATCCTTTTCTTCTTCTATTAATTGAAAGATTTCTTTTTCGTCTTTTCTTAAATCTCGGCGATAATTCTTCTTTTTTTCCTCGATTCTTTCAATTCGTCTTTCCGTTTGGGATTTTTCATCAACAGCCCCTTCGACCCGCTCTTTTATCTTACATTTATGGCGACTTAAATACGCAAAAGATTTTCCGCAATAGGGGCATGTTTCTTTCTTTTTCTTTGCCATTTGATTCAATTCCAATTACTTATTAGCATTTTTTTTTGAAAGAAATTACTCTTGAGAAAATTCAGAGAAGTCTTATCTCTTATAAAAATATGTTAATGTAGGTTTGAAATTAAATTTTCGCATTTTTTTTTCAATAATGACTAACTATCGAATATTAGAAAGTGCTTTTTTATTAGTTGGTTTATTAATAATAATAAAAATGAAAGATAAATGGTTTATGAGAGTAATATGAAATTAAAAAATTTTATAAACATCCAAGATGGAGAATTAATTGATCTTAAGGATAATATTGAAAAAAGTATAAAAGTTCAAGAGAAGAAAACAAAGATTCCCATCGGTATAGACAATTTGGATTACATTTTTCAAGGAGGTCTAACTTTCAGTGATATTTATTTAATTTTTGGAGCAAGTAACACGGGTAAAACTCAATTTTGTCATCAAATGTGTGTTCAATCAATTATGAATGGAAAAATTGTTTATTATCTTGATACCGAAAATACTTTTCGAGCAGAAAGAATCTCAGAATTAGCTAATAGTAGAAATATAAAACCCGAAGATGTTTTAAAAAAAATCCTTGTATCCAAAGTAATGAGTAGTTCAATGCTGATTTTTTCTCTAAAAGACATTGAAAAAAAAATAAGGATTAATGAAGAAGGAATCATTATTATCGATACAATCAACAATCATTTTAGGGTTGATCAGGGAGATAAAACGATTCCATATGATGATGTAAAAAAAAAATTTCTGAAAACTTTGGATTTACTTGATAGAATTACCAATAAATTCAATCTCATTTCAATAGTTACTGCTCAAATTTCATCTAACTTTCTAAATGATCCTGTGATTCGCGAAATCCCCGTAGGAAATCAATTTCTCAATCATTATATCTCAGAATATTTGTACTTGCGTTTTGAAGATGAAAATAAGAATAGTGCCCATCTTGTTAATTCACAATACTTACCCGAGAAAAAGAGTTATTACAAGATTACTCAAAAAGGATTAGAAGATAAAAAAGGATAAATTATTTCTGTTTCTAAAGTTTTGATTTCAAATCTTCTAAGGAAAGATATTGAAATTTATCTGATACGGAAATTGAATTGACAAAATATAGCTCATTTTGAATTAAAGGAAGAATATCTTCGATTAAAAAAACGGCAAACTTGAGTTTTTTTATTTTAGTAGCCCCTCCCTCCACATTACCAGTTAGGTAAGGTTTGGAATATTTTCCGATAACTTTTCCAAAATCCATTCCTACTAAAAATATTTTATTTTTTGGGGATAATATTGATCGCAAAAAATATAAGCTTCTATCGCCATCAGTAAACCCTCCTGAGTTTATCATGTTATCAAGAGGTTCGACTTGTGTAGTCCCAATTACGTTATGAAATTTTAGGATTTTTTTCTGAAAAAATTGAAGTTTTTCAATATTATCACCATGGGCATGTATTATGATGAATTCTGTATTATTAAAATCTTCGTAATTTATTCCATCTAAGTCTGTAAAAATTGCAGTAATGGGGATGTTCATTTCTGTGAGTAATCTTGAAGCACCATCTGCGGCAATAATCATTTTTTTCTCATAAAATTTAGTTCCCAAAATATCTATCATCCCTTTTAATGTGAGTTCCAAAGAAGGACCACAACCAAATATAAAAATATTTTCAACGGTTTGTATAGTAGATGTAAACTTTAATAATATATTGTTTATATCATAAGAGTATTGCTGTTTTTTATGGTCTAAAATGGATGATAGAAAATCCCTTGCAAGAGAATCCATATCACTATCAAATCCAAGTTCTTGAATTATTTGAAGATATTTTTCCTTAAAATTTTCGTAATAATCAAATTTATTTTTCATATTTTCTTCGTTCAGTTCAGATTAAGTTGTTTTGATCTATTTAATTACTCACATAAAATATAGTTTGTATTTATAAGTGGAAAAAAATCTGGATTCTAATACTTTTTTTTAATAGTTCAATTCAAAAAGGATCAGAACTATAATAGCATCAAGAAATTATGTTTATTAAAAAAGGAAAAAAAAGGATGTGTTTTAAGTTAAAATTATTTGTAAACTTAGAGACTGGCTGTATAAGAATTATATGCAGCTTCATCCATTAAGTTAGCTTTTTCAGCATCTAAATTAGATGCATCAATTTTGAATAACCAAGCACCCATGGGGTCCTCGTTTATCTTTTCCGGCTCATCCATCAAGTCAGAATTTACAGCTGTAACTGTTCCACTTACAGGTGAATAGATATCTCCAACCGCTTTTGAACTTTCAACTGTACAATCGATAGGATCGGAATCAGCAGATCCTTGTTCCAAGGTTGCACCATCAATTCCATCAACATCAACAAAAGAAACTTCTCCTAATTGCTCGGCAGCGTACGCGGTGAGACCAACTTCACCAGTTGCATCATTATACCATTGGTGTTGTTTTGAATACCAAATTGCCATTTTTTTTCAAACTCCTTAATTTTTATATTAAATTTATTTTCAATTTAATGAATATAGAATTTTTTAATATGGTTTAATTAATTTTATCAATGATTTAAAATTT
>CAZRIR010000028.1:0-11834 GCA_964600195.1 uncultured archaeon
ATTTTTATAACGCTCATAGATGCAAAATTTGGCCGGAAAAAGAAAGACTTTGAGACCATTAGGGATTTTGCCATCATTTCTGTGAAAGAATTGAAATTAAAACCATCCGTTATCTATCCATTCATAACCAAAGTCGAAGAAATTATTTATTCAAGACCCTTTGAGATAACAGACAATGATTTCCATACCGTAGTAGATCTCTTCAGTAGGGTCTATTTTGAATTGACAAATTACAATTTTATATTAAAATTCTAAATGAGAAATAAAATAACAAATCGATAGTATTAAAAATATCAAAAAAATTAATAATTAAAAAAAGAAAAGGTAAAAAATATGGCAAAAAAAATTAGTGTCGGCAAAAAGAAAAAGAAACCGGAACCAGAATATAATGCAAAAGAAAGGTTTGAGAATGTCAAAATTCTTGTTAAAACTTCACGTCCAAAAGAAGCTATTGCATATATCTATCTTACTTACTGCGACCTCGTGAATAAAAAACATAAAAAACCTAGAGAAATCTTTCAAACAATTAGAGAATATGCTATAACGTGTGTCAATGAATTAGAACAAAACCCCCAATCTGTATATCCTTTTGTTTCTAAGATAGAATCCATCATATATGGGGGTGTGGAACCCACTCCCAAAGAATTTGAGTCAACAATCGAATTATTTTCAACCTTACATAAAGAAATAACCGGCAAATCTTTTTCCTTCAGCTTATGATTAATATAAAAGTTAATAAAGAGTAAAGAAAAAAAATGGTAAAATTTGGAACAGGAAAATCTTCAAAAAAGAGTATAAATATATCAAAAGGACTATTATATGTTTTTTTTAGTCTATATTTAATCTATTTTGGGGTCATGTTAACAGGATTTATAGATACAATTCAAACACAAAATCCAGGCATACTTCCTGTTTACATCTCTTATTTACCATTTTTATGTTATATTGGGGCTTTATTTCTCGGAATAATGTTTATCTTATTTGTTAGAAATGCAACAATCCAGAAATCAAGGGAAACTAAATCACGTAAATCTAAAGGGGGATCCCTATATCGTCGGGCATTATTTCTGATAATCTTCATTTTCGCATTTGTTCCATTATTATCACCAATAATCGATAATGGAACGAACAATCATTATTTCTCAATTTACAATTCTGATTGGAATGGTGGGTCTTCTTTTAAACAAACCATTGAAGACCAAGGTTATGAAGTATTGAGCGTTCAATCAAGCTTGAGTGCAATAAATCGGATTGATAAGAATGTCTTATTGGTATTATTTGGTCCTAATCAATTTTACGATCCAATTTTTGAAATTCCGTTTTTTATCAATTTTTTTGCAAATGGTAGCCATACAAATTCATTATTGCTCCTGCACGATCATGGTTCTACTTATCAACTCCTATGGCAAATTTTCATTGCTAATTTACTTAATTTCGATCCTGCAAATATTTTTCCTGTAACAATATTTCCCGATGGAATTTTAAGAGATAATGCATCTTGCTTAGAAAATGCATTGGGGGAAGGAGACTCTTCATTTCCAATAATAACGGATTTAGACTCATCTCATCCGACAACATCAGGGGTTTCCCAAGTTATATTATCAGAAGCAACTGCTGCTGCAGGGGGTCAGCTTTTATTAGAATCATTATTTGGGTGGGATGTAGTGGGGCAAGCATCATATGCAAGTTTTGTTGATAAAAATGGTAATGAAAAATATGATTATAATGTCACTACGAAAGATTTCACAGATTCAATTGATTTAACATTTTTAGCTCCAATACTCGCACAATTTTTTGATCAAAATGAAACTGAGCTTTTAGAACAATTTTTGCATTTTCCACTTGGAAGTGATGCTTTTATTCCCGCTGTATTTCTTGCAAAGGAATTAGCAGATAGTAGAGTTTTTGTTTCGTCCGATGCTAGTATGTTTTCAAACGATTTAATTGATAGACCTGAATATGACAATAAACAATTTGCTATTAATATTATAAAGTGGTTAACTTATAGTGGAATTGATAATCCTGAGGATTGGGTCGTAGTTTTTGATGAAGCTCACATTAGACCAGAATATTCAAGAGATTTGAGTTCTGCAGGAATATATGGTTTCATATTGCAATATGTCATCCATTTATCAACGAATCCCATAACAGCCTGGATTTATCCTTTATGGGCATTTTATGTCCTCAGAAAATACCTTCCCAGGAAAGATAAGGAAGAAGAAGAGAAGAAGAAAATTGAAAAAGAGGAGGAAAAAGAAGAAAAAGAAAAATTCAGGACTTCCTCGTTTTTTGCCCAGAAAATTAATTGGTATAAAGAAAAAAATAGATATGATAAAGCTTTAGTCTTACTGTTTAGAAGAATGGAACGAAAACTTAATACTCAATTAAGTGGAATGAAAATGACCACGAAAAATGTTATTGATTTAGTGATTGCTAAAGAAGGTGGCGGTAAAGTTAATCGCCAAAAAATTAGACGCTTAACTAAATTAATGGATAAAATGCTAACAATAAAAGCAGGAAAGAGTAAAGTGAAATCTCCCCAAGAATTTGAAGATTTATTCTTAGAAATGTCATGGGCAATGAAAAATATTTAAGATCATTTAAAAAATATGAAAAAAATAAAAAAAATAATGGAGTGAATAAAAAATGGCAGAAAAAGCAATAACTCGAGAAGAAAAAACTGAGATTGATGTAACACCCATAAGAGAGATAGCTCAAGATGTTCTTTCCGAAGTATCCCGGGTAATAGTGGGCAACGGGGAAATTTTACAACACCTATTTGTAGCGCTGCTCGTTAATGGTCATGTTTTGTTAGAAGGCGTTCCGGGTTTAGGGAAAACAGTTATGGCAAAGACTTTTGCTAATGTTTTAGGCATTAGCTTTCGAAGAGTTCAATTTACACCTGATTTACTTCCAGCGGATATAACAGGAACAAAAATATTTGATCAGTCTGAAGGCGCATTTGTTTTACAAAAAGGACCAATATTTGCTAATGTTGTTCTCGCAGATGAAATTAACAGGAGTGCCCCTAAAACTCAGGCGGCTCTCTTGGAAGCTATGGCTGAAAGACAAGTTACTATTGAAGGTCAGACTATGGAATTGGAAAAACCTTTTATGGTAATTGCAACGGAAAATCCCGTGGAAATGGAAGGGACTTATCCTTTACCTGAGGCTCAAGTCGATCGCTTTCTCTTTAAACTATGGCTAGATTATCCAGAACAACAAGAAGAAGTAGAAATATTACGAAGACAATTAACTGGTGACTCTCCATCCGTAGATATCATAACCAACGCAGAAGAACTCCTTGCAGCACAAAAATTAATGAATCTGGTATATATTGATGATAGAATCTTGAAATATATCCGTGATTTAATCATTAAAACTCGTAATCATCCTCAAATTGCACTTGGTTGTGGTCCTAGGGCAAGCTTGGTTTTGATGAAGTGCGCTAAAGCAAGAGCAGCTATTTTGGGAAGGACTTATGTCACACCTGATGATGTGAGATCTTTAGCATTACCCGCATTGAATCATAGAATCTTATTAAAACCAGAAGCTGAGCTTGAGGGTTTAGATGTCAAATCTGTAGTTAAAAATATTCTCGAAGAAATTCCTATTCCAATTTAAAAGAAATTTTTTGTTGGAATATTTTAATAAAATGAAAAAAAATATGAAAAATATGGTGGATTAATATTTTTGGTGGAAAAGGTAGGACATTAATATTATTTGCAGTTTTTTTTCTGTGTGCGGGTTTTGCATTTGTAAATTATTTTTTAATTTATTTTGCAATTTTATTGTTATTCAGCACAGTCATAAGCTTACCATTCTTCGCATTACATATGAATGTTGAGGAACTAAAGGTTCACCGTGAACTTGATAAGGAGAAAGTCTTTAGAGATGACTTTCTTCATGTAAAAGTCGTCATTGAAAATACGGGGAGACATAATTTTGATTTTCTGGAAATACGAGATTATTACAATCCTCAATTGTTTCGATTAATATTAGGAGAAAATTTTATATCAACTAGAATTGGTGCGAAAGGTACAATAAAATTCTCCTACGTTCTAGAACCAAAAGTCCGAGGAGAATATCCCTTAGGTCCATTATCTTTAATAATAAAAGATAGGCTTGGATTTAATTCAGTGGAAAGAATAGTCCCCAATAGTGTAACTGACATTTTAGTATATCCGCCATATGATGATATTAAACGAATAGAAATTCTTGGTTCAAAAAGATCATTGCAACTTAACTATGGAACTCAACGATCAAAACAAAAAGGCACTGGATCTGAATTTTATGGGATGAGAAAATATGTATTTGGGGATCAGTTCAGGTTAATTGATTGGAAAGCAAGTGTACGGCAACAAAAATTAATCGTCAAAGAGCACGAAACTGAAAGGGACATTACAGTAATGATACTGGTTGACACGTCAAATACAATGGCTGGAGGTGCAATTGAAAATACTAAATTTGAATATGCTATAAGAGCATGCATGTTGCTGACAAAAGTATCATTAACTCGGAGAGACAATGTGGGAATCTTCACTTTCTCGGATAAAAAGAACTTTCATTTTTTAAAGCCAAATCGTGGAGATGATCACTTTTATACCGTGCTTGACTTCATTGCTCGTATTAAACCCGAAGGAAAATGTAGGATGGTTGAGGCAATGGATAATTTTACCAAACGCTTCCAAAAGCGTAGCTTAATTTTCCTAATATCTGATTTAGAAGCAAATTCCAAGGAAGTTATTGAAGGCATTAAAAAATTAATACCATTCAATCATACGGTTATTATTATAAATCCATTTTCGCCTTGGTTCGAAATTCACGAAATGGACTTGTCATCAACAGATAAGGCTCTTGCTGAAGCAATAAGTGAAGAAATGATGGAGCATATACTCACGATTAAACAAGATATACGAAGAATGGGAATAAACCTTATTACATGTGGACCAGATGACATGTTAAATCAAGTTTTAGCAAATTATATGGAAGCTAAGAAAAAAGGAAAGGCGTATTAAAAATGGCGAGATATTATTTATCAGGATTAAGAATTGTCAATGGATTTGTCTTTATTCTAGTTGTATTTTCATTTCTAACCCTTTTTCATTATGATCAAATTCTCTACTCAGATACGGGGGAAATTGCTATTGTGGCTTTCATAGTTGCGATAAAAAATCTTCTTACATATGTTATCTTTTTTATTCTCTATGGGATAACTTTTGGTCTAACTTTTCTTCTCAGTTTTGGCAATGGGACGGTTCAAAATGCTTTGGATGATTTCTTTAAAAATTTTTTCGGTTCATGGTTTATTTTTTCCACTCCAACAGGAACTCCTCCTAGTAATATCATTGATGTTATATCTGAAATGGGAGAAGAATTACAAATTTTTGCTACTAATGGATATTTGATTGCATTACAGATATGTTTTATTATTTCGCTTTATTATGCCATTCGTGCCGTAATTAAAAGCAATCCCAAATATAATCTTCGCTCCATTGGGGGATTAATGTTAATGATTATTATTCCAATGATGATATTTGGATTTCAGGATTTATTAGATTTATTTGGAATACCTCTTCCATACATAGATGCCTTACCAAATCCCGTTGATCCATCTATCAAAAATTTACCTTTAGATAATATTTTTCTCTTCTTTGCAAGTTCAATTGCTGCTTTAGCTATTTTATGCTATATCTATTTAGAACTTGCATTTCAAATTAATTACACTGATTTGGTGACCAAACCTACACTCGAGCGAAGTGATAGATTAGAAGCACAACTAAATATTATAAAACAAGAATCTTCTTCCGTCATTACTAATGTGGATAAAATTAAAGAAGAAGCAAAAAAGAGAAAGGAGGAATTGGAACTAAAGAAAGAATCTGTAGGTAAATTCTTAGCTAAAACTGGTACTAGCTTTTCATATGTAAAGGAAATGATTGAAAAGAAAAAACTTGAAGCAGAAGAAAAAAAATTAGTGACTGCCGCTTCCAAGACAAGAAGGTTAGGAAGCTTTTTAGAACGACTTTTTCGTGAAGATCCTGAAGCAGAGGATACTTTAACTGCAAAGTCTGCCGCTCCAAGAGCAACTAATTTGGCAACATCAACGTTTACCAATTTTTCTGTTCGATTAATCATCTTAATAATCGTGAGTTTTGTCATCATTCATCCCGCTTGGTTCATGATTAATGTATTTGCATTGCCTCCCGCAATAACAGAAAGTGCCGCGTTATATTCACCTGAATCTATAATTGTGTTGCTGTTACCTATAATGTTAATATTTCCCGTAATTTCATATGGAATTTCTTATATAAAACATAGAAATTTAATGATTAGGCTTAAACAAGAAGGACAAATCAAGCAAATCCTTACTTCTGTTGGAGATTATGTTAAAATTGAAGGGGAAGATGAAAAACCTGAAAAAAAAGAGAAAATAAAGGAGGATGAGGAACCAACACTATCTCCAGAATCAGAAAAAACTCCTGAGACTACCTAAATTTATAACTTAATATTAACTATAAATTGAGCTAATTTTTCTTTTTTTTCTTGACTCGTCATTAAAGTATCGAAAAAATAAACACGAACCCCCAATTTTTCTATTTCTGATTTTAGCTCGCGATCTCTCTCATCAATTACAAAATGTCCCATAATATCTTTATAATATCTTGCTACTCCAATACAAGAGACTTCAAGGTTCAAGTACTTCATCAATTTATCAGCAGGCCCTTTTATAGGTGAGCCTTGAATTATTGGACTTATTCCAATCACCTTATGCCTGACTTTTGCAAGTGCTTCCTTAATTCCTATCACCTGGAGAATCGTACCTATTGAAACGATAGGATTTGAGGGACAGATTATAATTCTTTCTGCATTTTTAATATAATCTAAAATTTCACTTGTGGCACTTGACTCCTTAGCACCTTTATATATAACTTCAAGGACTTCCGGTTTGCATCGTTCTTTAATGTAATATTCTTCAAAATGTATTGTTTTTAGGGGAGTTTTAATATAGGTCTCAAAGGATTCGTTACACATTGGAATTATCTCAGCTTTTATTCCTAAATTCTTGGCAATTTTGAGTGTGATTTCATCTTTTTTGAGTCCTTGATTAAGAAGATCAGTTCGATAAATATGAGTTGCCAAGTCCTTATCGCCAGTATTAAACCATCCTGTATCATAAAACCTATTCAAAATACTCAAACAATTAAAAGTTTCATCTTTAAAACCCCAACCTTTTTCATCATCCACACATTCTGCTAATGTATAAGTTATGATATCCAGATCTGGACAAATTTTTAGTCCAAATAATTCGATATCATCTCCAGTGTTAACAATTATTTTCATTAATTTTTGATCAACAATACTTGCCATTCCTTTTATGAATTTTGCAGCTCCTACTCCTCCTGCAAGCAATAAATAGTATTTTTCAGGCATTCTTTAGCGTCTTTATTTTTATTAAATTTTAAATATAATTTCTGATAGTTTTTTTCTAAGTGGAACTTTTTGTTCTTTTAAAGGATAACCTATCGTGATAAATGCTACTGGAACATATTGTGTAGGTAAATTAAGTTCATTCCTAATAATCTCTTTTGTAAACAATGGAGCACAATACCAACAAGCGGCCAATTTTTTTGCTTCTAATGCTAAAAGAAAGTATGTAATTGAAGAACTCACGCTTTGCATGTTCATTAATAATTCATTTTCCATTATTTCATAATTGGGAGATTCTACCAGATCCGTGGTATCTGCACAAATTAATATCAAATAAGGTGCTTGTATGAAGTTATTTCGCGTTTTTTTTATTTTATTTTTGATATATGCCTCCTTTTTTTCATCTTTTCTTAAATCCTTCTTCAGCTTTTCATTCATTTTGTTTATTAATTCAATTCGTTTTTTGTTCTTATCTAAAATAATATATCTCCACGTTTGAGAATTGTGTGCACTGGGGGCCCATCTTGCGATCTCAATAGCCTCTATAATAACGTCTTTGTTAATCTCTCTGGAATCAAATTCCAATTTATAACTGCGTCTTTTTTTTAACATATCGATAAATTCATCGTGAAGATCTGTTTTTCTAAAAATATCACTATTCTTATCCCTCAACATAGATTTAATTGAAACATCACTCGTAAATTCAAAAGTATGACCTCTTATTAAAACAACTGGAATTCCTTCATCGCTTTCACCCATTACTAATTGGGCTGCTGAGGCTAAGTTATCAACTTGGCCGATTATGGTACTTTGTAGTTGATGACCAAATAAATCAAGAGCGCCCCGCTTGTCTATAATTGGATCTATACCGTAAATTCCTAATGCTACTCCGATTGCTCCTACCCTGAATGGTCTACCAAAGGAATCAGTAATGATTATTGCTATATCTTTTCCCGTTGCTCTTTTAATAGCATCATGAATTTTTTTTGCTTCCAAATCAGAATTTTCTGGAAGTAAACTGACATTATTCTCCCCTTCAATATTTGATTTATCTATTCCTGCATTTGCACATATAAATCCCTGATTTGTTTCTGTGATAAAAACATGTTCTACTTTGACAATTTCTTTAGATTCATCTAAAATCGCCTGAAGATGTTCCGGTGTTTTAATTGGAATATTTTTTTCTTTTGCTTTTGGAGTAATTTTATCATATAAAGATAAAGCTTCCAGACTCGGTATGATCTGTTTTAAATTTCGTAACCTTCCAATACTTTTAGAAATAATTGTTTGAGCCATCAAAAGAATGTCTCCTTTTTCCAATTCAATTTTATTATTTTCTAATGAATTCAATATTATTTTTGCAATATCATCTCCGGGATTTATCAAGGGAATTCCTTGAAGTCCAATTATTTCAATTTTATTTGTCATGGTATGGAAAATCTATTTTTTTTAATTATTTGCTCAAATCAATTTAATTCAAATATTTACATAACCTTTGATATCTAAATCATTTGCTTTAATGATATCATCAAATTCTTTTGGAACGGCACAACAAGCAGAATAAAATTTTAGGTTAATTTCGGGATTCACCTGTTTTAACCATTTTATAGTAGTTTTTGAAGGGATTTCAATCCGAGTAATCCCCGCTTTTATTGCGTATTTTTCCAGATCTGCTTTAATTTCACCACGAGGTCTCATGCATCCTAATGAAATTTCAGTATTGGGAAAAACAAATCGAATCAAAGCAATTACTTTAGCTATATCTTGTGGAATTGGCCTTTTAAAGGATATTGGCGAATTTTTAGGAGGGATTAAAGCAATAAGAACAATTAAAGAAGGATTAATGTTATTTTCTTTGATAAATTTAATTGATTCTAATTCTTTATGGAGTTCACCATAATATAAACCGATACAGATGTGTGGGACAATATTTAGATCATATTTTTTTAATAATTCAATCGCTCGTTTATAATCGTTCAGGTTTTTATTTAAATGATAAATATCCCTAATGATATCTTCATCCATGTTGATATCAAAAGAAACAATGTCTACATTTGCCTCAGCTAACTTTTTTGCGGTTTTTTCATTTAATAATCCAGTATGCGTATTAATGATTAAGTCTGTTTCTTTTTTTATTTCTTTGATAACGTCTAAATAATTCAATAAAGGAACAGAACCGTCTGCTTCACATCCTCCCGAAAGTAAAATCCCTGTACCACCATTTTTTGAAAGATCTAATAAATAATTTCTCAAGTTTTCATTATCTAGAATATGTTTCATTCCACTCAGATATTTTTTATCACAATGAGCACATTCTAAAGCACATTCATTTCCTGTAACGCTTATCGAAGGAAATCTTTTATTAGGAATATATATTTTAAGTTCATTTTGAAAATTTTGAAGAGTGATTTCCCGGGCAAGGCGTAAAAATGGTTCTATTTCCATATCGTTTATTGCAAGTACCTTCTCATAATCAGACCAATCCGCATTCCCTAATTTTATCTTTTTCAGTAAAATTTCTATTTCATTCATACTTATTTAACCATTTTTCATCTGAATATCTTTTTTTAATAATATCTTCCGCCAATTGAATTTCATAATCCGAAAATTCACCTATTTTAAGATTAATGCTGAAATTTTTCTCGAATCCTCTTTTTAAAGAATTTAAAAAACGCTCTTCATTAAAATGGGGCATGTATTCTTTTATACCAACGCATTTTGCATATACGGATCTTACCATGCGCGATTTGCTAACTCCTTGAGGCGCTTTTAATACAGAATACATGAGGTCTGGATCAAGATCTAATAAGATCGTTCCGTGTTGAAGTAGATACCCTTTTTTCCTAATTTGTGCATTTCCTGAGATTTTTTTACCATCTAAAAACAAGGCAGGACAATGGATTACTCCCTTTTCTGGTTCCAATCCATATAATATTAGACCTTCTATAATTCCTTGAGTGATGATTTCATACTGATCTATAACCTTTTTCGCATTTAAATTTTCTAAAAAAGTTAATGGGCACACTATTGAATATGTTATTTCCCTTTCTTTATCGTGAAATACGGCACCCCCTCCAGTTATGCGTCTGACGATATTAAAATCCTTTTCATTAGCGTCTTTTAAGTCGACTTCATCTGATAAACTCTGATTTCGTCCTATACTTACCGCTGAAGGATTCCATTTATAAAAACGGATTGTATTAGGTGATTCTTTTTCTATTACCGCTTTTAAAACGGCCTCATCTAATGCCATGTTCCAAAAACCATTCCTAACTTCAAGATGTAATAATCTCCAATTATTTATCCTAACCACCAAGGTTATTATTTAGAAAAACCTTTTAATAATTCTAAAATTACATCCCTTTCTTTTTTCTCTAATTTTCTTGGATAATTATAAGTTGTTCCGGAGGGGCGTGATGTATAATAGGGGCGATTGCATCCAGGACAACCTGATGTCATGAAAGGAGAGCCATTATTGATATATTCCTTCAAATCCTTTTTAGAAATATTAATTTTTATTAGGTTTCCTATGTCATCAAAAATAAAATCATGATATGATTTAATATTATTCACAATGAGATATCTTCCTAATTGTATTTTTCTGAAATCTAAAATATCCGGTTGTTTTAATTTTTCGAATTTTGTACCTTTTACTGGCATGAAGGCAAAAAGGGAAACAGTTATAGATATATCATGTAAATCTTGTATTCTTTTTAACATTTCTTGGTTTGTTTCCCCAAATCCCATTATTAAATGTGTACTAACAAACCCTTTTGAAAAAATGGCTAATGCATCTTTGAGACATTGGAAGTGAATTTCCCATCTATATGGACCCTCAACTTCTTTTCCCTTGATTTTATTAAAAATTTCAGGAGTCGCACCATCTAAGGCTATACCCACTCTTGTTACTCCTATTTTTTTTAGCCCTTCTAATTTATCCCTCTTTAAAGGAGGGATTGCAACAGATATTGGATTTTTATAAACTCCCCTAATTTTTCTTACAATCTGAACAACATCTTGATAATTTTCAGGATAATTTAGGGTTTGAATACATACTCTTTGAAATTGGACTTCATCAGGTAAATCTTTCAATTTAGAAACGACATCCTTCAAGGGAAAAATAGGCCATGTTATTCTGGAAAGTTTTTCTGTAGAACTATCTGAATTTCTTGCTTGGGGACAAAAACCACAGTTCGCAGTACAATGACCCTTTTTATAGGTCATCAAATAACATGTTGTGGGTAAATCTTTTAACTTTATCGAACTTTTAAATCCTAAAACAGATGCACTACCAATAGAAACACGAATATTTTCAATAACCATCACTAGTTCCAAGATTTCAATTAAGATAAGTTTTTTTTTTTGATTTCATAAGATAAAGGTATGAATATCATCTTTGTCAT
>CAZRIR010000029.1:0-2149 GCA_964600195.1 uncultured archaeon
ATTCCTCCAGCATTACTGGCAACCATGCCCCCTATAGTTGCAATCGAACTTGAACCGGGATCTGGAGGAAAAAAGTACCCAAGTGGTCTTAATTTATCGTTTAAGTCATCACAAATTACTCCAGGTTCGACTTCTACAATATTATTTTCAATATCGACACTTGTAATTTTTTTCATATGACTCAGGTCAATGATGATGCCTCTATAAGGGGCCATGGTACCACCAGATAAACTTGTCCCGCTACCTCGTGGTATGATGGGGATTTGGTTTTCATTCGCTATTTTAAGTATTTTTGATACTTGCTGGGAATTTTGAGGAATCAGAATGAGGTCGGGAATCCAATCTTTATTGAATATGGAACCCCCAAATGCATACGTCCACCGTATTTCATATTCATCAAAAAAGAAATTCTTACCTACAATCTCTTCTAATTGACGTAAAATTTCATTCGAAATTTCATTATAGTCCATAAACCTTACACTTATTCTCTCATTGAATTTTATAATGTTTCCAGAGTCTTAAATTCCTCTCCTTTAAAACCCCAAGATCTGAGAATTCTTTCCGCTCCAGATACTTTATCTTCTATAAAATCTTTTATTGATACTACGGAATCACAATGACCGACGGCCATTGAATGAACCATGCTTTCCCTTAAAGTTAAGTGAAAAATCTTTTTATGAAATCTTTCATCATAAATATCTTGATTAATGCACCTTTTTTTCCAAGATTTTGAAGCAATGCTCTCTTTTGTAGGAATGATAGCACTTCCAAAACAGACAGCTTCCGCACCCATGGCTAATGCCGCTAAAAATCCTCTTGCATCCCCAATTCCCCCTGCCCCTATAATTGGAACCTTTAATAATTTTTTAGCCATTGTTAAATTAATGAGAGTGGTATTTTGATAAGGATTTTTAAAGCCCGCCCCCTCAATCCCTACAAGCGTGATGGCATCCACACCTGCTCTTTCAGCAGATATTGCATGTTTCATTGTCGCACATTTATGGATCCAATAACAACCCGCGTCCTGCAATATTCTACCGATTTTGGTAGCATTATAGGCGGATGTGGTGCAGACTTTTATTCCCTCATTAATGGCAATATTTACAAAATCTAAATAAGATTCTTCACTTCTTCCTTTCATGAATGGTGGAGAAATGGAAAAATTTACCCCAAATGGTTTATCTGTTAATTTTTTTAATTTTTTAACTTCTTCTTTAAATTGTCCATTCGTATCATAGTTTAAAGCTGTAAGAATTCCAAGTCCACCTGCATTTGAAAAGGCTGCTGCAAATTCTGCTTTTCCAAGAAAAGCAAAAGCACCCATAATTATGGGATATTTGATTCTTAACATTTCAGTAATTTTAGTTTTCCAGATCATTAATCCAACAATTCAACTTTTTTCTATCTAAACAAATTAATAAACCATTATTTTTTTTATATAAAATAGAGGATACCTATTTTAAATACATTAATTTATATTAATATATATAAGGAATATATTTGATAATCACATGGTTAAAGTCATACAAGATCTGTGGATCCTTACTGAAGATGGAATTGGGGTATTCAACAGAATTCATGATGAAAAATTAAATGATCAGTTATTTTCAATGCTATTGAGTGCTCTTACTTCGTTTGCTGAAGAAATTTCCACGGGAGGATTATCTAACTTTGAATTGAGCAACAAACGTTTCAGTATTGTGAAACGTAATAAATTTATTTTTGTTGTCAGCTCCTCACCAAAAACAAAAGAAAAAAAAGCAATAGAAGAATTGGAAGTAATTATTTCCAAATTCTTTGATAAATATGAAGAACAACTGAAAAATTGGAACAGTAACATTTCAATTTTTAACGGTTTCGAAACAGATATTGACGATTCTCTGGAAGACACGATAAAAAAATTTCAAAACGCTTTTTGGTAATTGATACTTTTTAAATTCCTTATCTAATTTTTATCAAAATAAAATTTAAGACTTAAGCAAAATATTTTTATGTTAGCTTACAATACATAGTTTATTTTAATTTTGAAGGATCACAATATTAATAACAATAATTTTAAGGAAGAAGAAGGAATAACATCTCTCACTTCAAAAAAAAAGGAAGATATATTTGAAGATAGGTCTACGAAAAAAATTAATCTTCTCTCTTC
>CAZRIR010000029.1:2249-11763 GCA_964600195.1 uncultured archaeon
AAAAATAATCTAAGTAGAATCTATAAATTTTAATGAGATAGATAAATAGTATAATTATCAAAGAACATATAATTAATAAATTGCTGTAAGGTTTAATCATAATTGATTTACGACGTTATAATCATTGGTGGGGGTGTGACTGGATGTTGTATTGCTCGTACCCTTTCAAAATATGATATTTCGGTTGCGTTATTGGAAAAAGAAGCGGAGATAGCCTCTGGAACGACGAAGGCAAACTCAGGTGTCGTTCATGCGGGATATGCCGCAGATAGGAAATACATAAAGCGTAATTTATGTATCAGAGGAAATCAACTTTATACAAAAGCTTATAAAGAACTGAATTTTCCTTTTAAAAGGATCGGTTCCTTTGTCGTTGCTTTAGAGGATGAACAAATTGAACATTTAGATGAATATAAACGGTTGGGAACTCAAGATGGAGTTCCTGGATTAGAACTCATCCTTGATAAAGAAAAGATCCTCAAAATGGAACCAAACTTGACTCCTGAAGTGAAAGGTGTCTTACATGCTCCTTCTGCAGGATTAGTTAGTCCTTACGAATTAGCTTTTGCTTTAGCGGATAACGCTGCAATGAATGGCGTAAAATTCTTTCGAAATCAAGAAGTAATCAAAATAAGACATGAAGATTATATTTTTAACGTAAAAACGAGAAGAGATGAATTTAAAGGAAACCACTTAATAAATGCAGCTGGGCTACATGCTTCCAATATTTCTAAAATGCTTGGACTTGATTACTTTGACATAATTCCAAGAAAAGGAGAATATATTCTATTCGATCGAAATCAAATTCAATTACGTAAGATTTTATTTCCGTCACCGACTAAGGTTTCAAAAGGTATCCTCGTGTGTCCTACATTGCATGGAAACGTATTTGTGGGTCCAAATGCTCAAAACATTGTAGATCTTGAGGATTTATCGACAACTACAGCAGGGTTAAAAGAGGTATTAGAAGGTGGGCAAAAATTAGTGCCAAATTTACCCATAAGAAGTTCTATCAGAAATTTTGCTGGTTTGCGAGCTGTTCCAGATAGCATGGATTTCATTATTGACAATACTGATGTTTATGGTTTTATTAACGTTGCGGGGATTTTATCTCCTGGATTGACTTCTTGTTTTTCAATTGCGGAGAGAGTCGAGGAGTTTCTTGAATTATTAGGGCTTAACATGAAAGTTAAAGAAGATTATAATCCAAACCGCCCAAAACCTGAACATTTTACGAATCTTTCAAGAGAAGAAATTGATAAAAAAGTAATGAAAAACCCCGCTTGGGGAAGAATAATATGTCGCTGTGAGACCGTAGCGGAGCAAGAAATAATTGATGCAATTCATGCTCCTGTCGGTGCTAGGACTGTTGATGGTGTTAAATTTCGATGCAGACCTGGTATGGGTAGATGTCAAGGTGGTTTCTGTCGTCCACGAGTGATGGAAATCTTATCCAGAGAGCTTGATATATCTTATGAAGAAGTTACAAAACGTGGTGAGGATACAAATATCGTCCTTGGAAAGACAAAAGATAGAATTTTAAGCCTAATTCAAAAGGAGGACAATAAATCTTGAAAAATTATACGACTGATGTGGCTATTGTTGGAGGAGGATCTGCAGGATTAGCTGCTGCAGTTGTTGTAAAGAAAGCGGGTCTTGATGCTCTAATTATTGAAAGGGACAGAGAATTAGGTGGAATAACTCTTCAATGCATACATAATGGTTTTGGAATCCATGAGTTTAAAGAGGAATTAACAGGTCCTGAGTTTGCACAACGATTTATCAATGAAGCATTACAACTCAAAATCCCTTATAAGTTAGATACCATGGTCATAAAAATCGAAAAAGACAAGACCATGTATGCTGTAAATAACAAGGAAGGTCTTATAAAAATTACACCAAAAGCGATAATATTAGCCATGGGATGTCGAGAGAGGACAAGAGGCAATATTAACATGCCTGGATTTAGACCCGCAGGAATATATACTGCAGGACAAGCTCAAAGATTTGTAAATATTGAGGGGTATTTACCAGGAAATACTTATGTCATCTTAGGAAGTGGTGATATCGGAATGATTATGGCTCGCAGGCTGACATGGGAAGGTTGTAAGGTTCAGGCTGTCGTTGAAATCCAACCATATGTGAGTGGACTTCTCAGAAATGAAGTACAATGTCTTGAAGATTACAACATCCCTTTAATCACAAGTTATACAGTAACAAAAATACATGGTCGACAAAGAGTAAAAGGAGTCACGATTTCTAAGGTAGATCGTCAGTTTGATAGGATAATTGGAACCGATCGTTTTATAGAATGTGATACTTTATTGTTGTCCGTTGGTTTAATCCCTGAAAATGAATTAACGCAAAATGCTGGTGCTCATCTCTCCCAAAATGGTGGTCCAATTGTTGATAATAACTTAGAAACTCTTATTGATGGAGTTTTTGCGTGTGGAAATGTTTTACAGGTTCATGATTTAGTTGATTTAGTCGTAGCTGAAGCAAAACGGGCAGGTATGAATGCTATTGATTATATTAAAAATAGGTATGATAAGAAATTAGATAAAAAAAACCAAATAGAATGTCAACCAGGAGAGAATGTAAATTACATTAAACCTGATCTGATTAATAGATCGGATCTCAATGATAGCATTATTTTTTCCTTCAGGGTAAAAAGGCCTGAAAGAAGAATTTTAATTCAATTTAAAGATGAAAAAAACAAAATTGTTTATAAAAGAAAGAAAAGATATGTAATTCCGAGTGAAATGATTGAATTAAATTTAAATCTAACAGAAATCGGAATTACTAATGATACAAAAACCTTGCAAATTGAAGTAATTCCACAACCAGAAGTATTGATAGATAATAATGAGGATTAATTAACAAAAATTACGGAGATGCTTTAAAATATGGCAGTATCAATTCCAGAAGGAGAAAAAACGTTAAGATGCATTGTTTGCCCCACGGGATGTGAAATTCATGTAAAAAATGTTAATGGAGAGCTTATCGTGGAAGGGCATACCTGTAAAAGAGGTGAAGAATATGCAAAGAATGAATTCGTTGCTCCAAAAAGAATCTTGACATCAACAATGCGGGTAAAAAATGGTCTATTACCATTAATACCAATTCGAACCAGCGAACCTGTACTGAAAGAAAAACTAAATGAAATTCTAAAAGAAATTGCGCTAAAAACTGTTGAAGCACCAATAAACCTGGGGGATATTCTTATTGAAAATGTACTAGATCTTGGTGTAAATATCATAGCAAGTCGTGATTTAATTAAAGTGTGAACTTTAATATATAAGGATGATCTTTATTGAGTTAAATCCTAATTTTTAGATATAAAGATTGATTTTTTTCATCCATAGCAAAAATAAATAAGATTTTGATATTTTAATGATAGGATATGAAAATCCGGAATTAGATGAGATTTATAAAATCACGGATCACCTTTATATTGGTGCTTATTGGCCTCGATTAAATTTTGAAAAGATGAGTAAGGAAGGTATAACAGCAATAGTTAATTTAATGGAGCATCGGCATTACAGGCCTCCTATTCGACGCTTTAAATATTTGTTTAAGGGATTTCCAGATAATACTTACCCTCCACATGAATATATTGAAGAAATTTTAAATTTTATGGATGAACATATCAAAAATAAAAATGGAAAAGTATTGGTTCACTGTGCCATGGGGATTTCTCGTAGTGGAGGAATTGTCATCGCTTATCTATTGAAAGAAAATAAAAATTGGAGCTGGAATGATGCCTTACAATACGTAAGACAATCACGAGATATTTATCCCGCCATTGAAATAAAAGAATCCATTTTGGATTATTTCGAATCATTAGAAGGCACTCGAAGAGAATCTTAATATAAATGATACTTGTTTTTTAAAACTGAAAAAAATAAAACATTTCCTTAATTTTGTATTTTAATAATTTAACTATTTTAAATAAGGTCTAAAAAATGGGAAATTTATCAAAAAAAATAGCTTTAGTTGGAGCTGGCATGAGTAAATTTGGTCAACACTTCCCCGTGAAACGCAATCCTGATCTTTGGGTTGATGCCTGGATTGATGCGGTAAAAAGTGTCGATAACGGGATTGAAAGTAAAGATGTTGATGCTTGTTATGTGGGGAATTTTACGGCCGATTTATTCAACCATCAAGGACATTTAGGTCCAAATATGGCAAATCTCGTCGGTCTCACACCCAAGCCTGCTCCCCGATTTGAAGGGGCTTGTGCGAGTAGCGGGATTGCTTTAAGGCAAGCAATGTTGGCAATTGCTTCCGGTGTTCACGATGTGATTGCCGTGTGTGGAATAGAAACAATGTCAGAAGTTCCAACAACAATAGTCACTGATGCATTAGCAGCAGCTGCGGATACAACTTATGAATATCCTGCTGGAGCAACATTTCCCGGATTATATGCAGCAATTGCCTCAGCACACTTTCATAATTATGGTACGACTCCTGAAGATTTAATGAGGGTAGGAATAAAAAATCATGAAAATGGAAAGGAGAATCCGTTTGCTCAAATGCAGCAATCCATAAGAGAAATTATGGAGAGTAAAAAAGCAAGATATCAAAGTCAGGGAAAGGAAGTTCCTGATTGGAAAGATGAGATTGATTTTCTTTCAAGTTCTGCAAATCCATATATTGCTTCACCTTTAAGATTATTTGATTGTTCTTTAATAACTGATGGTGGAGCTTGTTTATTTTTAGCTGCTGAAGATGAAGCTAAAAAATATACGGATACTCCAATATGGTTAACGGGTACAGGTCAAGGAAGCGCCGCCTTGTCATTGCATGATAGGAGCACTTTAACAAGTTTTATCGCTACAAGAGAAGCTTCAAAACAAGCATATCAAATGTCTGGTTTAAGTCCTAAAGACATTCAAATAGCGGAAGTTCATGATTGTTTTACAATAGCGGAAATCTTAGCCATGGAAGATCTAGGTTTTTATGAAAAAGGTAAGGCTGCTGAAGCCGTGAAAAATGGAGAATCTAAAAGAGATGGTGTACTTCCTATTAATACCTCTGGAGGATTAAAATCTAAAGGTCACCCTGTAGGTGCGACGGGTGCCGCTCAAGCAGTTGAAATATTCAAGCAAATGAGAGGAAGAGCTGAAAGAAATCGGCAAGTTAAAGTTGACGTTGAACGTGCGTTAACCCATAATTTAGGTGGCTCTGGTGGTACTTGTGTTGTTACAATATACCAGAAATAATTTATTACCTAATTTTTTTTACATCTTAATTCATTTTATCAAAAATAATAAGCTCATGAATCATTTATTCATTATATTTCATTTTTAAACCTAAAACCCTCATGAAGGATTCAGTAAAAGATGTAAATTAAAAAGTAAATTACAAAAAAAAAAGAAATAAAAATTTTATTTTTTTCTCTTATCAATTATCTTGTATAGCAGTACTTTTAGAAAGTCTGTTATTACAAAGAAACCGAGAGCATAGACCCAAATAAATATTGCTAATCCCCAACCCATTGCAGGCAAGAGAATTCCATATACTGTTAACAGTGTAGCTACTAATTGAGTAGCAACTATTGCAATAAAAAGAATTCTTCTTGGTTTAATTGTCCAAAAGTGTCCTCTTGTCCGTGCGACAAAAATCGTTAAATGTCCTGCAACTGATAATTTCAAATAAATAAATGATTGGAGTAAAAATGGACTTAAATGAAAGATTACTAATCCAATATATAAAATTAAAAATGAAGATACAACACCAATCAATCCTAAATACGTAGCAACAATTAAGAGGTTCTTCATGTCCCATGTTTGCGGTTTATTTTGAAATTGCACGTTATCATAAGAGATAGTCATGATGGGTATATCATTCAAAATTGCGAGTAACACTATCATGAGTGCAGTTACCGGGTAAAAATTGAAAAATGTAATCGATAAGGCAATAAAAAACAAGATTCTGATCGTTTCGGCTATCCGATATATCGAATAATTTGTCATCCTTTGAAATATTTTACGGCTCTCTTTAATTGCATCGATAGTTACTGAAATACCTGGTTTAGTAAGTACTATGTCCGCAGCAGATTTTGCAGCATCTGTTGCTCCAGATACAGCAATTCCAGCATCAGAAATCTTTAATGCTGGTGCATCATTTACACCATCACCCGTCATCCCAACTACATGTCCTCGTTTCTGAAGTAATTCTACTAAATGATGTTTATGTTCAGGAAAAAATTGAGCAAAACCGTCTGCTTCCTCTACAATTTGTTCTAATTCACCATTTTGCATTGATAAATATTCATCAACAGGGAGAATATTTGAACCTAAATTAACTTTTGTCGCCAACTCTTTAGCAATAGCAATATGATCCCCTGTTATCATTTTTACATTTATCCCCATCGATTTAGCTGTTTTAATCGTCTCAGCAGAATCTTCCCGAGGTGGATCAAACAAGGAAATAAGACCCACAAAAGTCCAATGATCATTTCTATCAGTTTTAGCCACCCCAAGAGCACGATAACCTTTAGAGGCAAAAATACTTACTTGATTATTTACCTCATCCATGAAACTTATATCCGATATCAAAGATAAAATGACTTGAGGTGCACCTTTTGATACTTTAAAACAGTCCGCAACCTTAACTTGACCCTGTTGATCTAACGTACAAATTACTTCAATTTCCGCTTCTGTTCGCTTCTTTATTGGATCAAATGGTTTGAATGCTAAAATTTCACATTTTTCTAATTCTTCTTCAGAAGAACTAAAAGTTCTAAGTTTGTTAATGATAGCACAATCGATTGGATCTTGATTTTCTTCTTTAGAGGCTAATGTTGCATATTTCAAAACATCTAGCTCACTATATCCTGAAAAAGGAACTACTTCTCCAATTGTAAGCTCATTTTTAGTTATCGTCCCCGTTTTGTCAGAACATAATATGTCCATGCTAGCTAGCTCTTCTATTGCAACCAATTTACTTACTATTGCTTCCTTTTTTGACAATGCCATTGCACCAATGGCCATTGTTACCGAAAGAACTGCTGGTAAAGCCGCAGGAATTCCAGATACCGTTAAAATTAATGCAAATTGTAAAGTTTCAAGAATACTTTCGTGTCTAAACATTGCTATAATGAAAATGGCTAATACAATTACTATAGCTAAAGTAATCAAATAATTTCCAATTTTCATAATAGCTTTCTGAAAATGACTTTTTGTTTTTGTTGATTCCATTAGTTTTGTTGTTTTTCCAAAGAATGTATTTACTCCTGTACCAAAAACAACACCAATCATTTCTCCTTGTTTGACAATTGCACCTGCGTATTCATCATCCATGCAATGTTTTTCAACTGGTAAGGATTCTCCAGTAAGTGAAGATTCATCAACCAATAGATAGTCTCCATCTATAAGTTTAATATCGGCAGGAATAATGTCTCCAAGACGAACTCTGATAAGATCTCCCGGTACTAATTCTCGTGCAGGTATGCCTTTCCATGTTCCGTCTCTCAATACTCGTGCATTGATTGCTAACCGCTGCTTTAATAACTCTATTGCATTATCTGCTTTATGTTCTTCCCAAAACCGAATCACTGCATTTAGCATTAGCAAAGAAAAAATAATCCAAAAATCTTCCCATTGTTGATCTATTACTGACATTATTACTGCTAATTCAATCATCCAAGGTATGGGTCCCCAGAAATTTTTCAAGAATTCGATATAAGGATTCTTCTTTTTTTCTGGAATTTCATTTGGACCTACTTTTTGTAAACGATTTGTTGCCTGAGAAGAAGTAAGACCACTTTTACTTGTAGAAAAATTTTGTAATATTTGGATTAGAGTTTCATCGCTAATTTTTAATAATTCTGTTTTAGCACACGTGATAATCACTATACATATTATTTAATCAATCCAGTTAATTTTTCTTTGTTAAAAATTTAATAATTTAAAATAAATTTTCATATTTTAATTTTACGTTTTTAATAGGATGTGATCGACAATAATAAAAAAGTTTAAATAAGATTTGGTATCATGAGTTAACTATTTAAAAGTTTCGATTGTTAAATTCTATTATTTAAATTTTTTCCTTATAATTTTTTCCTTATAAGATATAACATGACCTTTATTTCAATAATTGATATTATTTTTTGCAATAAATTCGAATAAGTCAATATAAATGGTGGTAAATTAAGAGAATTTGAAAAATATTGATATTTTTCCGTGAAAATTAACTAAAAAGATTGAAGAAATAATTTTCTTTATTATTTCTAAAAAAAGTTAAATAATTCTTGGTATTTTATATCTATGTTTTAGGATTTACCACTTCAATATTATATAGTTTGTTGAATTTATCTTCAAATTTTTAGTACTAATATAACGAACATTAAAAATACACCGTATAAATCATTTTCTCAATAACTAAAAGCAATTAAACTGCAAAATTTCATTATTGATATGATTTCAATAAACTGAGATTTTATTTTTGTTGATATATAAAATAAGGTTCCTATAAAAAGTTTATTTATACATTAATAGTCACAATATGATTTATTTCCTCAAAACGTTAGGGGAAAGATTTTTTATTAAAATAATATTTATTCCATTAATTACCTATATTATACAATCATATTATTAGAATTGTAATATAGAATTATTATTTCAAATAAATTATAATTGATAAAAAAATGAATTTAGGGTTAATATCAATTAATCTCTAAAGAGTAAAAAATGAGGCTGAAAAATGGCAGTAAACAATGAAGAAATAACTGTTTATAACTATTTGAACTACATAAATAAAAAGGTCTTGATGGCGTCGAAATGTAAAAAATGTGGAGAACTTTTTGCTCCTCCAAGAAAATTATGCACTGAATGTGGATCCACTGATATGGAATGGGTACAAATGTCTGGTAAAGGAACTTTAGCAGCTTTTTCGTGTATAAGTGTTGGTACAAAATTTTTTGTTGATAAAGGATACTCCATGAAAAAACCCTATTGTTTTAGTGTAGTAAAACTTGACGAAGGTCCAATGATTTCTGCTCAATTGGTAGGCGTTGATGAAACCAAGCCTGAAACGATAAAAATTGGAACTCCCTTAAAAGTAAAATTTTTAGAAACAGCTATACCTGGAGATGAACCAAGAATCGATTTAGGTTTTGAACCAGCATAATTTTTTCAAGTATTTTTTTTAATTTTTAACACCCTTATCTAAAAATTCATGTTTGATTTTTTTTAATGTATTTTTTTCCAAAAGTATATTTAGAGAATTTATTACTATATTTTTACTAAGATATTAAGTTAATTTTTATAGAGGAAAATCAATCATGTCTGAATTTGAACAAGAAGTTATGAAAAAACTTGATGAGATTAATCAAAAACTTGATAAAATATTGAAATTGAGTGATGCTTCCAGAGCTGCTCCAATTGCTATTCCCGCATCTGAAACTGCTGCATCAGTGTATTCTCCTCCAGCTTCAAGTACAACTCCTGGAGCAACGAATGTTAGTCCTTCTGAGATGGTAGAAAAGCAAAAAGAAATAGAAAAGGCT
>CAZRIR010000030.1:0-8932 GCA_964600195.1 uncultured archaeon
CCGCAGGAAAACTAAAAGCTAAGCATGTAATTCATGCTGTTGGACCACGAATGGGTGAAGGAAATGAGGATGAAAAGCTTAAAAACGCTACATTAAATAGTCTTAAACTAATGGATAAACATTCCTTGAAATCTATTGCATTTCCAGCCATATCCACAGGGATTTTTGGTTATCCTATAGAAAAATGTGCAAAAATCATGATAAATACAACTAAACAATATTTGGAAACCAAAACTCAGATTGAAAAAGTTATTTTTTGTCTCTATACAAACTCTGATTTCGCAGTATTTGAAAGGGAATTGAATAAATTATCAAAAGAATATATATATTAGAGGTAAAAAATTATTTTAATCACATATTTAGGAATGAGTATTTATGAATGGTTCGGGTTTTAGATGGGACGCTGAACTTTATCAGAATAGTTCTAAATGGCAATTTGATTTAGGTATGATGGCTATTGAGCGCTTGGCACCTATAGATGGAGAAAAAATTTTAGAGATAGGTTGTGGTAATGCAATGACAACGATTGAAATCGCTAAAAGAATCCCAAATGGATTCATAACTGCAATTGAACTTTCAAAAGAAATGATTAAACAAGCAAATATTAATTTATCTAATCATAAAATTAAGAATGTAAAGATCTTACACATGAATGCTTTAGAAATAAAATTCCATAATAGGTTTGATGCTATCTTTTCTAATTCTGCCATCCATTGGATCCTTGATCTTGAATCAATGTATGCAATACTTTATGAGGCTCTCAATCAAGATGGACGAATGTTGATCCAAACGGGATTAAAGGAAATAAATATTTTGTTCAAAACTCTCCAAAAAATTAGTAATTTACCGCAATATAATCAATTTTTAAATGCTGTTCGATTTCCTTGGCGTTTTCTTTCGATCAAGGAAACGAAATTGATTTTTAAAAAGGTTGGATTTAATAATATCAAGGTCGAACCTTATTCATACAAAAGGATATTTAAAAATGTCGAAGATTTTATAAATTATTCAAAAGCAGCAGCATTGGTTCCTTACTTAAATGCAATACCCCAATCAATGAATAAAAAATTCATGGATCAATATAAAAAAATCGTAAAAAAAATGATTTCAGCAGAAAATTTTGAAATTGAAATGACCCGTTTGTTCAATTATGCTTTTAAATAAACTGAATGAGATTTTTTAATTTTAAAGTAAAAAAGATGATTTTTAAATTCCCTTCATTTCATAAATATGAAATACAAGGAATCAATTGTAGAAGATCGGATCATCCTACTCAAATTTGAGTATGAAGGGAAAATAAAAAATATTGTAAAAAAATAAAAAATAAAAAAAATTTCTAAGCAAAATTAAGGTTTTAAAGCAAAATATAACAATATAACTTCAGCGACCATTCCCATTCTCACAATGAATAACACGGGTCCAGGATGTAAAAAAGCATCAAATATTGCTACACCAACAAATAAAAACCAGGTTATTGATAAGTAGACGAACTTTTTCCGGACAATTCCAGATCCTTTAACCGACGCAATTATTGAACCAACACCATTTATCAATGCCACACCTAAAAGAATTAAACCAATTATGAGAAAAGCCAACCCTTGATTGAAATCTGCTTCGATTATTCGAGTTCCAAGCACTGCTGGAATGATAAAATCGAACGTGGCTGCTGTCTGAGTGTAAATTATAAACTCAAATAATAAACATAACCCGAAATAAATTACTGTTAAGGTAATGTAAACTGGTTTTTTATTAGGAAATAATAATTTCGATCCTAAATATAATGAACATGTAGTGGCTGGAAGAACCCATGAGTAACTAAGTAAACCATACAGCCCATTTAATATAGAATTGTCGATATTTTGATGTGCTGGTGAAATTAATATCCATAAAAAATCAAATGTAGGACCCAGCCATAATAATCCTGTGAATGCTGCCATGAATCCTCCGAGTATGAGAAGTCTTGCGTTAAGCTTTTTTCCTTTATATATGAAAAAACAACCAAAAATTATGCTTGAAAATACAATTATTGAAGCTGTAATACCATCAAGCCATCCAGTTGGATCTAAGATTATAGCCATATTTTTTACACATCATATTTTTTTAGAAATAATATATTTTACATTATTTTGATTGTATATAAATATAACATTAAAAATGACTGTTTAAAAAAATACGGTACTGATTTTTCTAAAATATCAATTTTTTATATTAAAAAAATTTAGGAATAAAGTTAAAAAAAGAAATAAATTATTTTTTATTCAAGATATTCGCTTGAGCAGCTGCAATTATTGCTATTGGCAACCTAAAAGGTGAACATGAAACATAATTTAGACCGATATTATGCCCAAAAATTACTGAGCTTGGTTCTCCACCATGCTCACCACAAATCCCGCATTTTAAATCAGGACGCGTTGTTCTTCCATCATTTATAGCCATTTTCATTAATTTACCTACCCCTTCTTGATCCAAGACTTCAAAAGGATTATCTTTCATTATTCCATTATCCAAATATATTGGAATAAATTTTCCTTCAGCATCATCTCTAGAAAATCCAAAAGTCATTTGAGTTAGGTCATTTGTTCCAAATGAAAAGAATTCTGCCTCTTTTGCAATTTCACCAGCAGTTAGCGCTGCACGAGGTACTTCAATCATCGTTCCAAATTTATAGTCAAGATCGAGACCATAACTTTTAATTGTTTCCGCAGCTACTTTGACTAAATCTTTCTTAACAAATGTAAGTTCATTAATGTTTCCAATAAGGGGAATCATGACTTCAACTATGGCATTAATCCCTTCTTTTTTAAGTTCACAAGCTGCTTGAAATATTGCTTTTACTTGCATTTCATTAATTTGAGGCCATGTGATACCTAATCGACAACCCCGAAGACCCATCATTGGATTTTCTTCCGATAATGACCGAATCTTTGTAATCACATCTTCTTTTAATTTGATCTCATCGGCGGACCCGCCTTTTAACTTGAGTTCTTGATGTTCCAACAGAACGGTTTCCAATTCAGGTAAAAATTCATGTAAAGGAGGATCTAACAATCGAATTGTAACTGGTTTATCTTTCATTATCTTGAAAATCTCATAGAAATCACCTTTTTGCATTGGTAAGATTTTATCTAAAGCTTTTTGTCGTTGTTTGTCTGTTTCTGCCATTATCATCTGTTGAACAACTGGTAATCGTTCTTGAGCCATGAACATGTGTTCTGTTCTGCAAAGTCCAATGCCTTCGGCTCCAAATTCTATTGCTTTAGTTGCATCTTCAGGCGTATCTGCATTTGCTCTCACTCCTATTGCTCTTATTTCATCAGCCAATTTTAATATTTCAGCAAATTCTCCTTTAACTTCAGGATCAACTAAAGGCATTTCACCCATGAAGACCTTTCCGGTTGCTCCATCAATTGTAATGATATCTCCTTCCCTAATATGTATTTCTCCAAGATCACATGACTTCTTTTCAAGACTGATGCATAATGATTGAGCCCCTACGACTGCAGGTTTTCCCATTCCTCTCGCAACTACAGCAGCATGGGATGTTTTACCTCCAAATTGAGTCAATACACCTTTAGCGGCAAATAATCCATGCACATCATCAGGTTTAGTTTGAGGTCTCACGAGAATAACATCTCTTCCCTCTTTTTCCACTATTTCTACAGCTTTATCCGCTTCAAAAACTACTTCTCCTGTTACTGCTCCTGGTGATGCATTAATTCCTTGTGCGACTAATTTTGACATGTCTGCATTTTTCTCATCTATATGCTTAAAAAGTAGATTCGAAATGATATTTGGATCAATAGACATTATAGCTTCTTCTTTTGTAATCAATCCTTCCTTCACCCGATCAATGGCAATTTTGATTGCAGCCTGAGGTGTACGCTTACCATTTCGGGTCTGTAATAGATATAATTTCCCATTTTCAATTGTAAATTCTATGTCTTGCATGTCTTTGTAATGATTTTCAAGTTTATCCATGGTATCCATTAATTCTTCATGAATTTCTGGAAATTCATCTTTCATTTCTTCCAATTTTTTTGGTGTTCTGATTCCTGCTACTACATCCTCTCCTTGGGCATTCGGGAGGTATTCGCCAAATTTAATCTTTTCTCCAGTGGAAGGATCTCTTGTAAACGCAACACCAGTTCCTGAATCCCAACCTTTATTACCAAAAACCATTGATTGAACATTTACAGCGGTTCCAAAATTAGGGATTTTATTCATTTTTCTGTAAGTAATGGCTCTTTTGTTATTCCAAGAGTCAAAAACAGCTCTAATCGCTAAAAAAAGTTGTCTAATAGGATCTTGAGGAAAATCATCTCCTATATGTTTTTTGTAAAGAACTTTATAATCTTCAATGATCTTTTTAAGATCTTCTACAGTTAAATCGGTATCAAGGGTTCCAGGACCTTTAGCTTCTTTATATTTATTCAAGATTTCCTCAAAATGCTCAAGTTCAATACCCATGACAACATCTCCAAACATTTGGATGAATCGTCTATAAGCATCATAAGCGAATCTTTCATTCTGAGTTTCTTCCGCTAAACCCACCACGGCCTTATCATTTAAACCCAAATTTAATACGGTATCCATCATCCCAGGCATAGACATTGGTGCACCACTTCGAACACTAACCAATAAAGCATTTTTATTTGCTCCAAATGTCTTGCCACTTTCTTTTTCTAACTGTTTCACATGATCCATTATACCAGGTCTAATTTTTTCGATAAATCCATCAGGATCAGTAAAATAATCTAAACATGCTTGGCAAGAAATCGTAAATCCTTGAGGAATTGCTAATCCTAAATTCGTCATTTCAGCTAAATTAGCACCTTTTCCTCCAAGAATGTTTTTCATATCTTTACTTCCTTCTCTAAAAGTGTAAATGTATTTTTTTTCTGTTGATGACATAGTTTAAACCTTTTTTTAATTTTCATCGAATATTTTAACTCTATTTAAAAATTTAATTTGTTTATAATTTAAAATACAAAATAAAAATTTCGTCTAGAATTTTTAATTCAATTGAATAATTATTATATTTTTATCTTTTTATTTCAGATATTCATTCAATTCTATTCTATACAATGAATTTTAATCATTTATTATAAAAATAAAAAAAATTAAATTTTAAGCATTATTTACCAAAACAAAATACTTTCTATGAAACACAATAATTTAGGTGAATTATTACAAATGCCCAAGGTTAGTGATGATGTTGTTAAAAAAACGTTTAAAGATGTCATTGATCTTTTGGAAGGAATGTTAAACGATCGATCAGTTCCACGAAATATAAAAAGAGTTGCACAACGCTCAATAAGTGAATTATCTGGACAAAGTGGTGAAACACCAGGAATTATTGCAAGTAATGTCATATATTATATTGATGATCTTTCTCAAGATCCGAATATCCCCTTTCACTCACGATCAACAATATACAGGATAATTTCAATGCTCGAACCGATAAAGGATTAGAGTATATTTTTTAAAGATATTATTTGATAGTATCTTATTTATACATAAATGAGACAATTTTTATATAATTAAGATTTAATAATTTTAAACTAATCTGGTTATTTATTAAAATAATGGATGCAAAAAATAGACCTGACTCTTCTTATTATTGTGTAGTTTGTGGTAGAAATACAAACAATAAAAGATATTTCGTAGATGAATGGGGAAATTATTTCTTCAGTTGTAGCAATTGTAAAAAAGTGTGGTGTGTCGAATGTATGGGACAATTAACTAGATTAGGTCCAAGAAGAACTTATAGATTAGCAAAAAAAGGAAAAATGGAGTGTATTTATTGTAACCAATTTATTCCAATCATAAAATTACCCCAAAATTTACCATTTCTTCAAGAAAATCCCCCATATCCAGAAGACTTATCTCAAACATCAAAAAGAGAAATAGAAAAAAAATTCTGTCCTCTATGTGGTCAAGAAATAAATGCAAAAGCCAAATATTGTGAATATTGTGGTGGAGAGCAATAATCCTTTTTTTCATATGAAAATATAAACAAATAAAATTAAATCAATAAAATATATGTAAATATTAGTAAAAAGAATAATTATTTTTTTAAAATTTTCTTATTTATGTCTTATAAGGATATAATAACAGGGATAGTTTATATTCAATTTGATGACGTCCACGGGACGACTCCATTAGTTTGGGATCCGGTTGATATAGATGAAAAATTAAAAATCCTTGCTGGAATTAAAGTAATAAGCTTATTAACTGCTGAGGAAGATTATATTCCATCATCATTTGTTGTCATCCCGTTTCCCTCCTATAAAAAAAAGGGAATTGTCTGGTACTTAAAATGGAATGATAAAAGACGCCGAGGAGGCTTTGCACGTAGTTCTATTGTCTTTATTTTTAATGAAGAAGATGATGTTATTTTTTATAAATATCGAGAAGATTTGGAAATCGCCTGTAAATCTTACTCGGAAGATTTAATTCAATTGGAGCTCACCAAATCGAACAAGGAGGAATATTATAATTGTATCAAAAATATTAATGATAAAATCGTAAAAGTCATTAAAGAATTGAAAAATAAAGAACTTGCATTTAAAGAAATGATTGCTCCTGATGAAATTATACGTGATATTGATAAACCTGAATATATTTTCAAATTAATTGTTATAGGAGAAGCAGAGGTGGGAAAGACTTCGTTAATTCTAAGATTTACAAACAATGCTTTTAGTAGATCTTACCTTCCCACGTTAGGCGTTCATATAAGTGATAAAGGACTAAAAGTTAGTGGAATCAAAATTCAATTTGCTCTTTGGGATATCGCCGGGCAAGAAAAGTTTTTTTTGATGAGAAAACAATTTTATCAGGGAGCGGATGGCGTCATAATCGTATTTGATCTTGCACGAAGGGAAACATTCAATAGTATTCTAAATTCATATAAAGATATTAAAGAAAACATCCTGAATATTAAAAAAATTTCAGGAATTCTAATTGGAAATAAAAATGATTTATCTCAAAGAGCGGTTAATTCTCAAGAAGCTAAAAAATTGGCAGAAGAGATTAATTTTATTTATATTGAGACATCGGCATTGAATGGAAACAATGTCTTAGATGCTTTCAGTAAGATTGCAAAAAATTTATTAAACTTGAGAAAATTTAATCTTTGAATTCACTCCATGAAAAATTTCTAAAAGAAAATGATAAAGTAGTTATCCATGAATATTGAGGATGCAATTTATAAAAGAAGGACAATCAGAAGATATAAACAATTACCAATCCCTAATGACACTTTAAGAAAATTAGTCGATTATGCTCGTTTAGCACCAATGGCTATTAATATGCAGTATCTGGAATATATAATAGTTAATACTCCTGAAAATCGAAAAAAATTATTTCCTTGTTTAATGTGGTCAAGTTTACTACCAGAAGGTGAAAGAGAACCTGAAAAAAATCGAAGACCCATGGCTTACATAATTGTATGTGTAAATAAGAAAATAAAAAAAAAATCTTCAGGAGATATTGGAGCGGCTATCGAAAATATTTTATTGGGTGCTATAAATTATGGATTGGGGACCTGCTGGTTGGGTTCAATTGATAGAAAAAAAATTCGCATTCTATTCGATATTCCTGAATTTTATGAGATTTCATACATTATTAGCTTGGGTATACCAGATGAAGAATCATGCATTGAACCTTATCAAAATTCTTTTAGATATTGGAAGGAAAATGATAAAATTCATGTTCCAAAGCGATCCTTAGAAGATATAATAATTAAAGAAATATAGAATATATGACAAAACAAATCTCTTATAAATGTGTAAAATGTGGAAATTGTTGTCATGCTGGCTTAGAGATTTCAATTCGTGAAATAGACTTGAAAAAATGGATTGATAAAGGAGAAAATGATTTTATTGATAAAATCCAGATCGATCCCAAATCTATATCTCCTGATGGATTAGCTGGGTACCATATTGAGGAAAAAAATGCATTATTAGCCTTGCTTAAACAATTTAATGATAATGAGTACCAAATTAAAAAAAAGGAACTAAAACAATTTATTTTAGAGAACCATGATTTTCTTGGAAATGGAATTTATCCAATTCCTATTTATAGTTTTATAGAACAACTTGGAAGAATGCCAGTTTTAATTCCTCATGATTTTGATGTGGTTATAGAAGGTATCAAAAGAAATATAGATTATATTATTAAATTTAAAAAAGATGGCTCTTGTCCATTTTTAACTGATAATTTATGTTCTATCCAAGAAATAAAACCTTTAGATTGTAAGCAATTTCCATATGATGATAAAGGAGCTATAAAAATCAATAACTATTTCCTAAAAATATGTAATGGGATTAAGACTACATTTAAAAGAACTGAAAATTATTGAAAATTTTATTTTATTGCCCAAATTAATCATAATTTACAAAATTCAACTTTAAGGAACTATAAAATTAATAATAAAAAATACTCAAAATGATTAGCAATTAAAAAATTAATTTTTAGAATTTTCAATATGGATACGTTTTCGAACAATTATTACTAATCCAATTACACTAATTCCAAAAAGAAATAGAAACTCATTACCAAAAGGTATGGAAGGAGCTATTTCTGGTGTCCAATATGTCAAATATTCCGCAGTTATTTGTGATCCCATAAAATTATAATCCCATTTAGATATAACACCATCACTTCGAGTTTCAATAAAGTTATAACCGATGTCATAAGGAGCTCTTTTTTGTTCTAATGTTAAATTTAGTGTATTAATTGTGTTTGAAAAATCTGTGATGTTTAAATTAGTATATAAACTATTATAAGGATTATGCTGCCATTTGTAATACATATCTACAATTCCATTTCCATAATCTGTTAAATTAATATCACTTGGTAATATGGACAAAAAATATTTTTCGACAATATCTGCAGCAGAATATAATTCACCTGAGGATTTATTATACAT
>CAZRIR010000030.1:8942-11555 GCA_964600195.1 uncultured archaeon
TGCTATATCTGTATCCGAATGGAGCTGAAACCATTCATCTGAACTTGTATTATGATATTCTAATTTACCAATTAAGCATGGATTGTCAGAAATTTTCCAAGAATAATAAGAAACATAGTCTATTTCAGTAACAACAGTCTCTCTGATAAAGGATGTCCCCGTTATTGTAAGTTTAATTTGATGTCCAACCATTATTATATTATGTGATGGATCATAGTAAGACTTACTATATATGTAGGCATTATTTGCTTCAGTTATATTCCAAATTACATAGGTTCCAGGGTTAGCCCCTTCTATTAGACTATTTTCAATTTTTATTTCTCCCATAGCATTTTGACAATAAATATTTGGTAATAATATTGAAAATGCTATTAAAATAAGACTAATTTTGCTGATTATTTTCATTTTCTTTTAATTTATGTCTTTATAATATTTTAATAATTAATGTCGATTTAAAAAGATTTATATAAATCCTCAAATATAATTTCTCAAAATTTATCCGGTTATGATATATCTCGTTTTGAAAAATAATATAAACCTCCGAATAATAATAATAGTCCAATTAAAATTAATAAACTCATTGATATTATGGGTAAATAATAATGTGTTTCAGTAGTAATTCCATAATAACTAGAACAATTTCCAAATTCATTACAATATGGTGTCATATCATTTTTAAATATTCCAAACATTAATAAAAATATACCCCAATTGTCTGTAATACCAGGGACCTGTAAATCTATAATCCATTTATAAAAATTAGCCATATGATATGATATATCAAAATTGTAGAGCTGAAATCCTTCATATATTGATGATTCCCCACCCGATAAAGAAAAAATTACTAAAAATTGTTTTATGAATAAACCTATCAAAAATGAAAATATTATTATAAGGACTGGAATTAGAGTTACATTTCTCGGTTTTTTCAATATGCATGAAAGTCCAAGAGTTAAACCACCAAAACAAGTAATAATTATCAAACCATAAATAAAATTGATCAAAAAAAATTGAGCTAAATCGGGAAAAGGGTATTTTGTAATACCAATTATCATTATTGTGAGAATAGATATAATATTCGTAATTATTCCATAGATATAAACCGCAAACAATTTACCAGCTACTATTCCAGGACGACTAATTGGTTTACTTACTAAAGTAATCATTGTTCCCGATTTTATCTCATCTGCTATTAATGGTGAAGCTGCAGAAGTAATCAATAGAGGAAATACTAATCCATAACTATATAAAAATAAATATAGCCCTAATGCTTCTGTTAAAGTTGATCCCCTTGAAAATGCGGTTGAGGGGACAATTATAAGAACTAATACCGGAAGTATAACCATTAAAAAAATCGATATTATTAATTTTTTTATAGTACAGACGTTATATATTATGGTTTTTTTTGCGCTACTATAAATATTGGATTTATAATAATTTGAGAAGGGATTAATGAACTAATTTTTGAATATTTTTTGGTTTCATTTTTAACACTAATTTCATTTAGAACCATTTTTTTCATCTCCTCCTATAATTTCTATAAAGATTTCTTGTAAACTTGATTCCTGCTGATTAAAACTTTTAATCATCAAATTATTTTCTGCTAACAACTTAGGTAATTCCAATTGAAACGAATTATTGTTGCTTGGAATTATATTTATTTTTTCATCTTTATCATCAAGCCAAGCATTTGAAATATATTCTTTAGTTTTTAATATTTGAAGGATTTTCTTATTAGAATTAGTATTTAGAATAAATATATTTGTGTTAGCAGCATGCATTTTCTTAATATTTTTTATTGTATCCATGAGAATAATTTTACCCCTATTAATCATTGTAACTTTTTCACACATTTGTTCTATTTCAGATAATATATGACTTGAGACAAAAACAGACATTCTTTCGGATAAAATTTTAATTTTTTCGACAAGATCTGCTCTTCCTATAGGATCTAAATTCGCTGTTGGTTCATCGAGTATTAAAATCTCAGGGTCATGAATTAGAGATGCAGCAATACCTAATCGTTGCTTCATCCCTCCAGAGTATTTTCCTACTTTCCTCCCTTTAGCTTCTGACAATTCCATTAATTCCAACAATTCTTCAATTTTTTTTTCTGCTTGAGCTCGTTTCAGTCCGTTCAGTTGTGCCATATACAAAAGATATTGCTCACCAGTCATTTTTTCATAAAATGAAGGATCTTGAGGTAAAAAACCAATTAATCTTCGTGTTTTAACAGATCCTGCATTTTTTCCCCTTATTTTGGCATTTCCACTTGTTATTGAAATTGCGCCAACTAACATATTAATCGTTGAAGTTTTTCCAGCACCATTTGGTCCTAAAAATCCATGAATTCCTGGCTCAACGATTATATCCACTTTATCAACAGCTTTTACTGCCTTTTGACCGCTTCCATAAGTCTTTGAAAGTTGATTAGTCCAAATTTCATAATTAATTTTATCTTGTTTTATCATTAAAAGAACATCTCTTCGAAATCAATTGATTTACTTATATTGTCCTTTAGGTGTTAATAATGGTTAAAACGAAAATAAGTATTTAAATATTTATAATGTCATAAGATTTTTCTCAAGCATTATTATTAAAACTCCAAAAAAA
>CAZRIR010000031.1:0-11540 GCA_964600195.1 uncultured archaeon
TTTCTACATATTTTCTTAAATCATTATATCGGGGTCCAAATCCTTTTTTAAAGGATTCATTTCTGAGGTTGATGATGAGCAAGGGAATATTGATACCTTCTTTTGGACAGACCCTCTTACATCGCTCGCATAGAAAGCAATACCAAATATCTGCATCTCTTAAAACACATTTATCTCCTTTCAAGACCTTTTCAACAATTTTACGAGGATTAAAATTGGAAATCTTTGCGGCGGGACAATCTCCTACACATTTTCCACATGAAATGCATTGTATCAGATTCCTGTTTTCATGGATATCATCTATTAGATCTTCATAAAATTTAAAATTCCATTCTGAATCGCTTTTCGTTTTTTCTGTCATGATCTTGAAATTTAGATATTAATAAATCTTTTCTATATACAAATCATAATACATCAAAAAAAAACTATTAGGTATTCTATAATAAGGAATTTTTTGAATATTGATAAAATTATTAGCTGATAACTATTATAAATAAACAAAATAAAAACCATTAAAACCCGAAAGTCTCAACTAAAAGGACATTTTTAAAACATTAAAATCTTTAGACTATAATTTAATTTTATCAAGTTTAATTAATTTTCTAATTTTAACCTCATTATTTAAAGGGCTCTTAAATTCAATTCTCAAAATAAAAGAAATATTCCCTTTATTTTTAATCGAGAAGCAATATTTTCTTTTGAGACCCGAATGTAAATCACGTGATTTTATCAGATCTTCTATTAAATCTTGCATAAACCTGTTTTTTGGTTTCCATGATAATGAATAAGAAAAATCCTGTAATATTAAATTTTGTTGATTTTCAATATTTATTATAAGCTCTAATAAATTATTTTTGATAACATGTTCTGTAGAGATGAGGATGACTTTTTCAAAAAGATATTCTACTAGGGCATCATTAATTAATTTTTGGTTTCTAAGAATATCTTCTTTTACTATAATGTCTTCTGTTAAATTTTTTATTTGATTCAATATATCATCAAATTTTGTTATTTTTTCTCCTGACATACTCAGGAGATCGAACATATAAACTAAATATTGATCTTTTTTTGAATTTGGATTAATTATCAAGGATTTTTTAAAAACATCTTGATAAAATATAATGTAATTTGATTTAGATATAGGTAAATGAAATTCATTATCTTTTCTTGAAAATATATCACATAAAGCAAAAAATAGATTTAAGAATTCTCTGTTATCTAATCTTATTCCATATTTCTTTAAAATTTTAAGGCAATTGAAGATATTTATAAATAATATGTGTACTTCTTTAGCTGTGTAAATATCCCCGTTTTTATTTAAAATTTCAATAATTTTATCGGAAATAATAAAATCGTTTCCATTATCAAATTTTAAAAAGCTTTTAGCGGAATTTTTAATAACATTACAAATATATGCATTTTTTTCATTCCGAAGATAGAAATTTGAAAACAATAATGCTAAATCATTCATTAAAATTTCATTCTCTTCAATATTATGAAGCATCATAAATAGATCTCCTAAAAATAAGAACATTATTTCTCTTGTTATAATAAGTTCAAAAATATCTTTTTTATATGCTTCTTTTGAAATATAGATGATATTTTTTTTTATATCTCTCTCACATCCAATCTTTCTATCCATAATTAATTTTAGATCCTCTCGTGCAATGATAATTGGACGTTTTATATTCATTACAAATGTTTGATTCATTCTTTGCAAATGCATGTTAAATTTTTCCCTGTAATGGGATGTTATATTGTTAATTGTTAATGTTGGTCTGGATTTCGGTAATTTGTATTCTAAATTTGTTTCCTTAGAAAGCTTTTTCATCAAATTGGCAGTTTTCCTAAGATTTTCTCCTCCCGCAAGTTCTCCATTACGATTAAAAAAATAAATTCGGAAATATTCTTTATAGTCTAAAACAACAAGAAAAAATATTCCATGAATTTGTTTAATATTTAAATTTGGAAGCATTCCTCTCTTAAGTACACTTTTACTTTTAATTCTTAAAACTTGTAAACTTATTGGTCTTTTTTCACTGAATTCTTTTTTTCCAAACTTTACAATATTTTTCAAGATATCTCTTTGATTCATGGTCTAATTTTACATAATAATTCCATTGTGATAAATCTTTAAATCTAAGATTACATATTTTTTTTTATGTTGCTAGATGGTAAAAATGTGGTAATAACTGGTTCAAGCAGGGGAATTGGAAAACAAGTAGCCATCGCTTGCGTAAAAGAAGGGGCAAATGTGGGATTAATATCAAGGACTTTTGACGAATTAGAAAATGTAAAAAAAGAAATTGACAATTTAGGAACCAATACTAAAGTTGTAATAAAAAATGGGGATGTCACTAATTATCCTGATTTAGAGAATGCATTTAAATATTTTCATGAGGAATTAGGTACATTGAATGGAGTGATAGCAAATGCGGGTATGTCCCGTATGGGTGCTTCTCATGAATTTGATTCGGATAAATTTTCGACGATTATCAATATAAATATTTTAGGAGTGTTTAATACATTTAAGGCAGCATATCCTTATTTAAAAAAGGATGACAAAAAATCAAAAGCCCGGTTCATTATAACAGCAAGTGCAATATATCCAAATGTCATGCCCATGTTTGCGGCCTATGGTGCTTCTAAATTTGGTGTAGTGGGACTACAGCGAGAATTAGCAGTTGAATATAAAAAGGAGAATATAACAATTAATTCAATACTTCCAACGATGGTAGATACAAGAATGCTTCGTGGAAGAAAAGCAGGAGATGGTAATAAACCGGATAATGTCATGAATCCTTGGGATCTAAATGATTACTATGTTTTTCTCTTAAGTGATGGGGCAAACCGGATTAATAACGAATTGATCACGACTTCAGATTTACAAGAGATTAAAGATATTTTCAGCAATGTTTCTCCTGATAAAAAGGAGAATTGGGATAGAATTAAGGAATATCTTGACGATGTAGCACCAAAACCAGCAGAAAAAGTAAAAAAATGGGGGAAGTTAATAGAATATATTTTGTCAAAATAAAAATAGTTTCACTTTCTATCAATTGATTTATCCATTATTTTACCTATTAAAATAGAATCCAAAAATGTTCCATTTTTTAGTTTTGCTTTACATTTTCTCCTGCCCTCTACACTATAATTTAGTTTTTGAACGTATAGAATTTCAGCAGGTTTATTACCATCCAAGAATTCTGCTTCTAATTTTATTAAATTTTTATCAATTGCAACTTTCTCAATCAAAAGGAGTAACTCCCTTCCTAATCCTTGGTTTTGAAAATCAGGATGGATACTTATACCCCATGTTCCAATATGGTACATTTTCTTGTTAAAAGGATTGAGTATCAAGCTTGAACTAGCAATTATTTTACTCTCATAAAGAGCCCCAATTGTGATATTTACATCCTCATTTTTAAGTGAATCATACCAGAGTTTTTTATCAATTTCAAAATATTCAGGATCAAAATCTCGACCTAAATATTTACTCACTCTGCACATCCAATCATGAACATATTCATAATTATTACCTTGTTCATAATCATCTGTACTTAATCTCTTGATAATTACTGACCTACCATCCTTGAGTTTAAATTCTTCAATCATTTTAAACGAGTTAGAAATTCATTATACTATTTCATAACTAGAATCTGTTTTTCTTTTATAATTTTTTGAAAGAAGTTCCAGATGGATTAGATACTGATCGAATGAAATTTCTTCATTATTATATCGTTTTATTAGTTTTTTAATGATATAAAAGGGTGTGAAGATCACAAATCTAATGTCTAGGATAAGGTAAATTAACCCTTTACTTTCATTAATAAACTTATTTTCAAGGATTTCATAGAATAAATCTTCATCATTATTTAATATTGTAAGGCATTCAGCAACAGTTAATACTTTTTTTCTTAATTTTTTCAATAGTAAAAATACATCAATATTATTTACCAATAAGTTAATGACTTTTTTATTTTCTATTTCTGAAATACCCTCAAAATCAGTATAAAACAGCATAATCTGATTTTTATATGAATTCAAGTATTCTTCTTCTTGATCATCGAGTAAAGCTGGTTTCTTTTTAGGAGGGATTTGCATGAAAGATATGTCTTTTATTAAAAAATAACATTCTCTACTTCCTGGAACCGTTTTTTTTATGATCAAGTTATCTCTAATAAATGTAGTTAATAACAAATCAATATTTAATGTAGAAAAACCATAATCTTCTGTCAAAATTTTTGCTAATTCTGATTTTGAAATTACACCATTTCTTAAAATCTGTAGGATAGTTATCTTTATTTTATCTTGGAAATAAGTCATTAGGTTTTCTTCTTGGTTTAATTTAGTGTAATCTTTAATCATGTTGAATGTTTCAAATATAGAACGAGTTATTTTATCCGTATTAATCGATTTTATTAAGTTTCCAGCCATAGTTGACAAGATATCAAAATCAATGATATTTTCTAAATCATGATCTTGACCATAAGCAAGAACTAAGAAATATAGTTCCCCAGCATATCTTTGAGGAACTGAGATGTACCAATTATCACCCTCAGGGACATATTCTAACATGGAACGTTCTTTATTCAATTCATGAATGGTCCATAATTTTACAAACAAATCTGTTGATGGAAAATCTTCTTTTGGAGGATATTGGATTATAGGTTCAGGTCCTGTATTCTTATTCCAGTGAACAACAATAATTCTCTCCAAATTTAAATCACCATCTTCCAAGTTTATAAATTATTTTAACTTTACAAAGAAATAATCGGGAATTATGTCTAAATATTTACGCTTGAAATGCTTTTCAAAAATAGGATCAAATCGTTTCTTCCACAATCCCACATCGACACCAGATAATTCCTTACCAACAGGATATTGTTCATCAATGTCATTGATAAAATAATCTAATTTATGTCTTATTACACGAAGGTCCTCTAAAATAACAAGAGCGTATATCAATGATTTATTATGACTATAGCCAAACAAAATTTTTTTACCCCCATGATCGATTATTTGAAGGTGTTGCCTTGCTTTTGTTATTTCTTCTAACATGGATATCAGTCCGATAAAACCACCACTAACGAGGTCCGAGTCGGTCACATCCTTTTCCACATCAGAAAGTACTTGTTCATAGAGTAATAAACCTGATTCATGTATTACGTATAAACGTAACAAGTTTTCCGGCCAATTTTGTTCTTTAAAACTGATTATTTCTTTTGTATTAGATAAAATAAATAATATGACAATCAGACTAAAACTAATTATTCCAATGAGATATAATTCTGCTATATAATAATCTTGTTCACTTACAAGTCCAGGATTTTGCAAGATTACCCAATGCAAAATGTAACCAATAGCAATACAAATGAGAGTAATCGCATAAGTTAATCCAATAACTCGCCCCAAATGTTTCTTTAGACAGATATCATTCATTATTAAAGGGATCGCCATGATTAATGCTAATACAGCGATTAAAACGACAGTAATGTTAAAATAGATCAAAATTGCACCAAAAATTCTAATAAAATTCGAAATCGCGACAATTAAGATAATATTGGTGAGGGAAGCTTTTCGTCCCATAAAATCAAAAATTAATCCAATTCCTATTGCCGTGATGAGCCCAAACGAAAAAACAAGAAAGCCAACAATTATTAACTTAATGTTCGAGAAATTAACAATCCCTAAACTTGAAATTTCTTCGTAAGGGAAAATTAATCCAATAGTGAGTCCAATTATTGAAAACATGATATTGTATTTGATAATACCAATTTGTACCTCCCGAGAACTACTATCTATTTTTTTTAATCGATATGGCTCTTCCTTTTCTCTATTTTCATATAAATAAAAAAGTGAAGCACCTATGAGAATTGAGGGAAAAATTAAGAATATTTCATTAAATAAGATTAATATTAAAAGGACCAATATGGTAATAGAGAGCAGGATTATGAGATAAGAAAAAATCCTCCCTCTTTCTAAAATTGTTGTAAAATCCAAAAAAAATATGATAAAAAACATGAACAAGTATCCTGATATGAATGATGTTCCTAAAAAATATATATTTAGAATCAAATGATTACTACGAAAAATAAAAACTTGAGAGAAATTAAGAAGAATTGACAAGAACAAGATTATAAATAAGGATGAGTATTTCTTTCCTTTCATTTTATCGAGAATTATTCCACCAGAAATTAAACCCAAAATAAATCCGATACCTATAAGCAGTATAACTATGAGATTTGTCCATTTTATACCGCCTGTATCAAAGGTGAGATAAATATTTATCGTAATTATAGAAATACTGCTTAAAAGGATCAGAAAGAGTGTAAAAGTTTGACCTTTTGAAACCTCAATATCTTTATTTAAATTAAGATGGGCAAAATTTACTATTTTTTTTATTGAATTCAATAACTTATTACTTCTATCTATTGATATTGAGGAATCTTTGTTGATGTTCACATCATCTTCCTTATTTTCCTTAAAATTACCCTTCTCTGTCATGTTAGATCCCTAATGTCATTAAATATTAATTATTTTTATATAAGGAATAAGGATATTAATATTTATATTATCTCTTTTCTGACTATAATCTAATATCTAAGCCAATTGGGGGGATGATCGTGTTATTTGAGAAAAGATCTTAATAATTGTTATTTATCAGATTAAATAGTTTAAATAGTAAACGATTGATACTAAAGAGAAAAAGTAAGACCTAATAAAACAATTCAGGAAACTCGATTTTTATATTATCGATTGTCTTGGCAAATTGAACAATTAAACTGTCATTACCAACGTAATTAAAGTTATTTGTAAGCATGTTGATTATTTGAGAACCGATCTCAACATCGCTTTTTGATAATTTATTCTTTTTAGACCCGAAAAGTTCATTTATTTCTGCTAAATGCCACTCTAATTCTTTTTTAATAGATTCTTCATAAAGTTTGTTAAAGTCTGCTGAATTTAAATTGTTTATCATCTTTTTCTCAAGTAAAATTTGTTATTAGACTTATGTAACAAAAATAAGAAATTATTTAAAAAGTAAGAATAAAAAATTCTTTTTTCTCTATTATGAGACGAACTAAAGTAATTTAAATATGGAATCATTAATAAAAAATCAAAATTATTTTGAATTATCTATTTGAAAAATAATAATCAGAATATTTATCAGATTCAGACCCTTTATTTATTAATAAAATTGATAGGATTATTAAAGGAATTGAAACTAATAAAGATAGGGTAGGTAATTCCATTAGCAAAAAGAAAGCCAATATAGTTGCAAAAATTGGTTTTAAAAAGGCTAAAGACATGCCTTTTGATACTTCTACATTTTTGATACCCATGAATAAGAGAGCAATGCCCAATCCCGTGCATATAATCCCTAAAAATAATATCCAAAACCAATCATTTAAACTATAACATAAAAAAGTATTGAACTCTGGAGTAAAAATTAAAATCAAAAAATTTGGCAAGGAAGCAAGAAAAACAGAAATTAGGGAAAATTTTAAATCGCAATTTGTTATATCAGGCTCATCTAACTGAATTTTCTTACCTAATACTGAATATAATCCCCATATAATTGAGCCAGTTAAAACGAGCAAGTTACCTGCTAGGTTATTTAAAGAAATAATTCCTGAAATATTGAAATTTGTCAATAATATAGTTATTCCTGTCATTCCTATAATTATTCCTATAAATTTTAATTTAAGATTTGATCTTTCATTTAAAATAAAAATGGAGTAAATTGTTATCCAAATTGGATAGGAAGTATATATTGTTGCACCAATATTGGCTTGAGTGTTAATTATTCCAATAAAATATACAACGTTTGAAATTCCGAGTGCAAAACAACTACTTAACAAAAATAAAACCCAATTATTTTTTAATATGGTAAATATTCCTTTCAAATCCTTTTTAAAAGCTAATAATAATAAAATGAAGATACCCCCAATAAAAAACCGAAAAAAAGATAATGATAAAGCACCTACATTCGTTAATTTTACTATAATCTCACTAAAAGACCAAGTAAAAACCGCGATTAAAATTATAAAATATCCTTGAGTTTTCTTCTCAATCTTCATCATTAATAAAATTTTCTATGATGTAAATATTTTATGTAATTACTTGAAAATATCACAAAATCATCATTTAAATTAATATTTGAATGATTTTTTTAAACAAGAAGTTTGAAAACCAAACTTATCATAAATTATTTTTCTTTTCTTTTTAATTTCTTGCATTATTTCTTAAAAAATCTGCCTGCCCGTATCTGATTATACTGATATATTTTTAAGTTTAGCAAGCGGTATATTTTCAAGTAAATTTTTTAGTTGATTTTTTGCGATAAGATCTATCATGTTTCTAAAAACATCTATGAATACTTGAATTACATCTTGAGGGAATTCGGTTGCGACTAACTTTAATAATTTTATCACAATATTTTCTAATTGAGAAGCTTACATCTTCTTATATTTCTTTTGGAATATATTTATATTTTTATGATCTTATCTACTCATCGAATTTGATTAATAATCTCTTAATAAAGATTTATTAACATTGAAATCTAAAAATAACAATTAACATTATGTAAAATTTTTAATTAAAAAAAAATTGTTTGAGTTAAGAAAAAATGTCAGGTAAAGAAGAAGTTGCATGGTACGAAAAACCAATCCTTAGAAATCTCTACATGAAAATGGGAAGTAAGGCTTTAAGAGGATATCATGCACCAATTGTAAGCCCTAGAACGGTTTTCGTAGGTACTAATGGTATTGTAGATCTATGCAACCATTTAGGAGCATTCTTATCTCCGGAAGAAAAGCGCGTTTTAATTGTTGTTGATAAAGATATCAGAAAGTTTGGGGAATTTGTTGCTGATAAACTCAAAACACTAAAACAAATAGATAGCAAGATTTTTGATCATATCATACCTGATGCTCCAAAATTTACGATAATGGAAGGAGTTGAAATGTGTAAAGAATATGATCCTAAGATCATAATCACTGTTGGGGGAGGTTCGGCTATGGATACAGCAAAGATGATCTTCTTGTTGTATGAAGCTCCAAATATTAATTTAAATAATGCGGTTGTACCAAGTTATTTTGGACTGAGAAAAAAGATTTATGCCACAGTAGCCATACCTACCACGTCAGGTACGGGTTCTGAGACCACGCCCTTATCAGTCATAACGGATACGGATAGGGATCCTCCAAAAAAGACTATCGTTTATGCTTATGAACTTTGCAATGATCTTGTTGTCCTTTATCCCGAATTTACCATGTCGTTGCCACCTTATTTGACCATGGGAACGGGAATGGATGCCCTTGCTCATGCAATGGGTGCTTATGTTTTAACAAGGAGTAATGAATATAGCGACATGCATGATTTAAAAGCTACTGAAATGGTCTTAGAGTATCTCCCTCGAGCAGTAAAGAGGGGGAAAGATATTGAAGCTCGAGAAAAAATGCAAATGGCTTCTTTTATTGCGGGAGTAGGTTTTGGAAACGTATCAGGAGGTATCGAACATTCTCTTGGACATCAATTAGGAGCAGTGTTTCACGTCCATCATGGCGTGACTGTTGCAATGTATCTTTGTGCTTCCATCGCATATCAATCAAGAGCGACTGATAGATTTTTGGATCTCGCCAAACTTTTTAACATTGAAATAAAGGATAGAAAAAATGATGATATTTTGAGAGACCTGCTTATAGGCTTGCAAGATTTCCAGAGAAAGGTAAATTGTCCATTGTGCGTTAAAGAACTTGAAAAACCGAAGATAAATCTTGAAGATTATATCGCAAAAATCGATTTAATGTCTAATTATGCTTTTAACGATATAGATACTCTCTTTTCTTCAAGACACTTGAGTGAAAAAGAAATCAAACAAATGTTTGAAATTGCATATGAAAATAAAATTGAAGATTTAATGGAGTTATATTACAAATAGAGGACATGAAACATGAGTGAAGAAATAAAAGGATACAATGGTAAAATCGCATATGTTGATTTGAACAATAAAACTATTGAAATAAAAGACCTTGATCCTAAACTAGCCGAAGATTATATTGGAGGAGTAAGTCTATCAGCTAAAATTTTGTATGACATGCTTTCCGATGAGGATTTTGAGACGTTAAAAAAAGATCCTTATTCAAGCATTAATCCCCTAATATTTGCAACGGGACCTTTAACAGCAACAGCAACACCATCAAGTAGCAGGTATTCATTATGCGGAATATCTCCCCTAACGGGAATATGGGGGGAATCCACTTCGGGAGGATTTTTACCAGTTGCATTAAAAAAGTGTGGATTTGATCTAATAGTAATAACTGGTGATTCTCAAAAACCTATTTACATGGTTATTGATAACGGTACTATTTCTTTTAAACCCGCAGATAGAATTTGGGGTAAAAATACAAGAGAAACCATTTCGATCATAAGAGAAGAACTAGGTGATGAGCGAATACGTATTGCTTGCATAGGAAAAGGGGGTGAAAATTTAGTAAGATATGCCGGGGTCATAAATGATGAAGGGAGAGCTGCAGGAAGGTGTGGAATGGGGGCATTAATGGGGAAGAAAAAATTAAAGGCAGTTGCGGTCAAAGGAAAGCAAAAAATTGAATATAGTGATCGAAAAAAATTAGCAGAGGATGGAAGAAAGTCAATTGGCAGCATTAATGTCAGTTTTAGTTACCTCTGGCTCTCTCATTATGGAACATTATGTTATACCGATCTCGCAATGGTTTTTGGCGATGTGCCAGGGAATTATTTTACAAATACTGTTTTTCCGGCTGAAAATTTAACTGGAAAAAGACTAGGAGAAGAATACCCAGTCATGCAATACAAGTGCGCGGGATGTTCGATTGGATGTGGTAGAACTACAATTGCTGAAATAGATGGAGTTGAGACAGAAATCGATGGTCCTGAATATGAAACTGCAGCAGCTTTTGGTCCGTTGGTTGGTATTTATAATTTTAGACCCGTCCTTAAAGCCCATCATATGTGTAATCTCGAAGGGGTCGATGTCATTTCAAGTGGCGTCTGCATCGCTTTCTTGGTTTATTTAGTAGAGAATAAACTTGCTATTGACAAAATTTCCAGTTTATTATCGGACATGACGATAGAGGAGATTAGATGGGGTAATGAAGAAATCGGTCAAAAATTGTTAAATCAGATAATTAACAGGGAAGGGATAGGAAATCTTCTTGCCGAAGGCTCCAGAATAATGGCAAAAGAATTAGGTATTGATCCAGGGCTTGCTGCAAATGTAAAAGGATTAGAAATTCCCATGCATGACCCGAGAGCCTATATTAATCAAGGATTAAGTTACATGACATGTTGCACTGGAGCAAATCACAATAAAGGTGATATTTATGGTGTGGATAGTGATTTTGGTTCTTTTGGAAGAGTTCGAAAACAAGACAGGTTTACGGCAGATGGTCGAGAATTAATAGTAAAAGAAATACAAGATATTAGAAACATTTTTGATTCTGCCGTGATGTGTAATTGGAGTTTTCTTCCATTACCAATAATCACCAAGCTCT
>CAZRIR010000032.1:0-7341 GCA_964600195.1 uncultured archaeon
GTGTACTTTTGACGTCCTTGATGGTATTGTCGAACTTCATTACAAGGTTGATGATATCTTTCAATTATAAATAAATTTAAAATCGAACAATGATTAGATCGTGTTTAAGCTTGCTCATGTAGCTTTTAATTTTTTTTGTAAGATAATATGCTTTCGTATGGGTATGCAATGAGGCATGATAGAATTTACGGCATTAATATTGTTCACTCCTCGAGAATTTCCCGTCCACACTGACGTGCCTTCAAAATACGTCATCCCATAAAATCCACATGTAATTTGCCCGATGTTATTAAGTGCTGAAAATATCCCCTTTCCTTCATAATCCTTGTGAATTATAGCTGTATCGACATTGACTCTAGTTATTCTCGTTCCCGTCCAATGTTGATAAAGATCCGGTAAACCCAATAATACCCCTACCATTTGTCCTGTCTTTTTATCGTATGCCATTGGCATTAAAGGTATTATCCTTTCGAGATCACACGATTCCCAAGCTTCTAAAAACATTTCATTAGAGCTTATTTTCCTTGGATCAATATCTTCTTGAAGTATGTCCTTACTGGGGGGCATTTGTTTAAATGCATGCATGAATTCTAAAAACCTCCCTCCTGAAGTATCGGGAAGCATTCCTTGAAAAGATTCTCTCGCGAGATTTTGAACCTCTTCCCCTCTATTTTCCATCTCAGAAATGGGAATGTATTCAAAACGAATATTTTTATCAAGTTTTCTTGCTTTTTGCCAAGTTTTAGCAGAAACTTTCAAGCAGGTATATTCTGATTCGATGTCATATCCTAATCTCTGGAGGTAATTGATCTCACGCTTTTCTGGAGTAGAGAATCCCACTCCATAAAGCATTGGTTTTTCAAATCCCGATACTTGAAATCCTAATCCTCCCAGGCTTTTTGGAAAATTTATCCCGCACCTAACTTTTCGTATTTTTTTTTTAATAAAAAATGATTCGCATTCTCCCAATAGCTTTTGCATTGATTTAAAATCTCGAGTTGACAGCCAACCTATAGCACCACATTTTCTTCCATAGCTGGTATAACTCGGATGGATATGACAGATAGCCATTGCCATGGGGATATCATCCTCTAAGGTAACAAATGTTTTAATTTCGTGATTTCTATTTATAGATTTCGATTTGAGATAATTCAAGTATTCTTGTATGATTTTTGACCTTACAATTTCATTAGGAACATATAAAGTTCCAAGTAATGCTTCTTTAACTTGATGGAGGGAACTATTTTCCTCAACTTTTACTTTTCTCGAGATTAACACTCTATTTTTTCACCATTATACCCACTTCATCAATATTTCCTCTTACTATTTATAAAGAAAAAAATGGATTCAATCACTTTTGATATCGAGTGGATCTTTTTCCTTTAAATATACAAAAACTAGAAAAAAGCATCACATTTTTTTTTAGGTTTAAAATGGTATTTCAAACTTATGAAGAGGAACTTTTAATTTCCCGATCCGATATTATTTCCAAGTTTACCCAAAATTATCTTGATAATTTTAAGAACATTGATAAATTGGACATGCATTCGGGTACCTTGTTTAATTTTAATATAAAGGAACGAAAATCGTCCAAAAAAATCAATCCCATCATCCGCCATGCGACGCTGGACGACATAGATGAAATCGTACATATTTATAAAGAAATATATGAAAACTCTTATCCGTACAAGGAAATGGAGGATTCTGATGTCATTAAAGATATGATTTCAAGTGATAAAGTAGAATGGTTTGTATTCATCCATCCCCTGACGGGTGATATCTGCGGTAGTTTCACTTTTATCTTAGACTTCAAGCAAAAGAGGGGTTATGCTCGTGGGCTCATCATCAAGAAAAAATATTTAGGAGAATTTGACGTTTTAAAAGCCTGCTTGGGTTGCTATTTATCCAATTACAACAAGTATCAGGGAATAATTTTTCGATGGTTTTCGGAAAATCGCACAGCACATGCAAAAGTGCAATATGTCACCCGTCATTGCGGATTTCACCCCATTGCTTTTTATCCTAATAAAGATCATTTCTATGGAAAAAATGAATCAGATGTGATGGCGATTTGCTACGATGAAGATGCCCTCATTTCGATGCGCTCTCCCAAAATTCCTTGCATCATTCCCGAAGCTTTAAAAACTTTTGTTTATTCTAACAGGCGATATGATCTGGGAGAGATTAACCTTTATCATTCTCTTCCCTCTTTGGACTTGAATCAGGTCCTTGCCTTAATTCCTAATCTCAAAATTAAAGTCTCAATGGATAAATTCAATTATGAAAATTACAGGCTCTCTATTGAGGGAACCGATTCCTATTTAAGCTTTTTACACACCCCAATGGTGCATAACATTGAAAAAACCAAATATAAAATTAATAATCTCGATGAGCTGTTCGTTCTTGCTTGGGAATTTATTAGGTTTTCTTTAAAACTCAGAGTGAGATATTTGGAAGTATTTATTAGTGCATATTTACCAGAACACCAAAAATTATTCTATGAATTAGGATTGCGCCCCAGAGGTTACGTTCCCAGTTGGAATTACAATAACAATCAAGATTGGTTTGAAGATTGCTTGGTGTTTAATCACTTTTGTGGAGAGATCGATCCTGGCATCCAACTCATGGATGAAGAACGAGAATTATATTATTGTGCAAGCCTTGAATAATCTCATTTATAAAAAGAAAAAGATTTATTTTAGTGGAGATTATGTTGAAATTAGATGAGAATCAAAAAAATTTAGTCAAGAATATTTATGCAAATAACTTGGGAAAACATTATAGTTAATAATTTGAGCAGACTTGTTTTTCTTATGATACTAATTATTACATCAAAAATTATAAACATTCTTGATGATAATAGACACTCTTTGCTGGTACAAAATCGCGCTTCATTATCAAGCCAATAGTGACTTTGAAAGCAGAATTTATCTTGTCTTGTCTTATTTCTTTATGACATTTCCCGCATATTATAATCCCGCTTTTTTTTTCTCTTGATTCAGTCAGAATCATTTTCTCCATTTTATAACCTAACCCCATTTATAGTATTCGATTTTGTGTACAAAATCTAATATATAACATATCCCTATTTAAAAGCAAGATCATTTTTGTATAAAAGTATATCGGAAAAAGAAATTTGTTCACGACTTTGTACAAAAATAAATGATTAAAATTAATCGATTTGACGTACTTCTAATTCTAAATTATTTCACTATAAAAGTTTTTACAAAATGAGAAAAAATATTATGTTCTTTGGGGCAGCATTAGATGTATCTGATTTTTTATTAAACATCCAAATGAAACATATCTGATGATTGAACATTTATTCGTAAAATATATAGAAAAGACAATATTATATTTATCTTTCAATAATTGCTACATTTCCTATTCTTCCTCCATTTCTTCACTTTTATACTCTGGATTATTCGGATTCAATAGATTTGTCCTATTTTCAACTGATGTCCAATAAGTCAGATTGTTTGGATTCATACTGTTTGCCCTTTGGTCAATTGAGCTATATCTTATACCCATTGATTTCACTACATTTTTATTAATTGTGATAAAATAATAAAAGCCCTCGAGTAACCAATTTCAGGAATGAAATTAGCAATTGAATTTGAAGTTCATGAATGGATGGCTATGTTTTGGAAGTTCATCAGGTTCATTAGCGATGACTTTGATTCTTGATTTAATAATGAAATAGATTATAAATGAATTTAATCTAATCCTTTATCTATTCATAATATTTTATATATTAGTAAGATTAAATTAATAACATGCTTAAAAAAGATAAAATCTAACACAATGTTAAAACTTTTTTTGAAGAATGCGAAATTTACGGTGAATTCTCCTTTAAAAATAATATTATTGGTAATGTGGTTTTTTGGCATTTTAACAATATTTATTTTTCAAATTCCTTATGATCCTGTAATAATTATCAATGATTCATTCATCAGAATTTCAATATCTATTAGAATTTTTTTTATAATCATTTCTATATATTTTTTAATTTTAAAAGGAGGCGAAAAATTAAAAGGGGGTTTGGATATTCAGAAATATATTAGCTCTAGGTATTCATTTAAAGCTCGAATTCTTATTTTTCTTGGTCGATCTCAGGAAGCATTGGAAGTAATTGATAAAGGATTTGGGCTCTTTCCTGATTATTTGGATTTCTATGAGTTGAGAAATATGATCCTGAGCCATTTAGGTCGATATTCCAAAGCTTTAAAAGGAATTGAAGAAGCGATAAAAAGGGGTTCAAATTACAGCGGTATATATAATGAAAAAGCCGATCTGCTTCATTATTTAAATAGATTTGATGTTGCTATAGAGACTGTTAATAAAGCTCTAGAAATTAATCCCGAAGACTCGGAATCTTACTATTTAAAAATATTAATTCTGATTCAGTTAGAGAAATATGATGAAGCTTTTGAAGTGCTTGAGCAAAATAAAACTTAATTCTCTGAGGATGACTCCTGGGGAAACAGTTATAACAACCTGAAAGCAAACATTTATGATGCAAAGGCATTAATGCTTGCAGAGAATGATATGGAAGAAGAAGCAATTGATGCTATTGAGCAAGCAATAAAGTTAACCAATGCTTTTAGAGGCGAACATTATCATAACTATGGTAAAATATTATTTAAATTTGAAAAATATCGAAAAGCATTGGAAATTTTTGAAAAATCAATAAAAGAACATGCAATGGTTGATGAGATATATTTGTTTTTAGGAAAATGTTATATGTTTCTTGAAGAATATGATGAAGCATTCGAATATTTAAAAAGAGCAAAAGCTGTTTTTTCAGATAGAATAGAACAATATCAATCAACTAACAGTAAAAAAAATGAGCAAGAGAAAAAGAGATATAAGGAATTATTAGATGAAGCAAATTTTCATATCGAAAATGGACTTGGAGTTTTATTATGTTTATATTTTAGAGACAACATCAAATACTGGAGAGACTGATTTTTTTATTTCCCTCACAAATGACCTTATAAGAAGCAAAAAAATGCATAAAGAAGGTGAAGGTGCTGAAATCCTCCGTGGTAAAAAGAAGATAGAATTGAAATATTTTGAGACATTCACCGATTTTGAAGAAGCTAGAAAGAGAGTTGAAGAAATGAAAACTTTAATGGAAAAAAAGATTGAAAAATTGATATGTAATTTTAGTAATCCATAATTAGAGTTTTAAATTATCAAATTCATCAATTTTTAGATGCATTTTTTTCTTTATTGGGGGTGTCATTTATGTTATTTCGGTCGCCATTATATTTCACATATACTTTAAATAACACCTTAGCTATAAAGAGATTGATAGTAATGAACTTAGTTAAAAATATCCCAAGTTAAGAACAAGATCCCCTAAATTCAAAAATATTAAGGTCTCTTCTCTTGAGATTCTCGATGCAGAAGTCGACTGGGCATTTCACCCATTATAATTTACAACGTGGAGTGAAATTAATATTTACATTCACTTTAATTCCCATAGAATGAAGCCAGCATCAAATTGCCACAAGATGTTTTTCAGGATCACCTTTGAAAATGGGTTTGAGTACGAAGGACGCTATGACATTTCCAAGTATCCTTCTGAAAATCCGAGCTTGAAAGATCATATTTGTAAATATTTGCAAATCACCTATTTAAGTCAAGAGACGAGAGATTTCTACACTGAGTTTTTTCAGAAATACGAGATCCCTTGTAATTCTCATCTTTAATTTTTTTTGAAGTGTTAAAAAAATAAGCGAGTCAATTACAAAAAAACGAAGAAATTACAAGAGATTTGGCAAGATTCTTAATTATGTTCATTGGATGGATAAAACATTAAAAATTAAAGGGAGTTTGGATTCTCCGTTCTCAAATGATTAGACAAGGAGACTATGTTTTTGATGCAGAATGGTTGTATCCCAAGAAGATCGAGGATTAAGAAAAAATTTTTCAAGGTATTTTTCAAAAATTATTTATTATTTTAACCATTACTTCAGATATTATAATTTTATATTTTTAAGAGATATATTAAAATGAGTGAAGAAAAAAGCGGTAATTTTTTAGATCAACTCAATAAAAGTTTCACTGATTTTGTCGAAAGGACGTTTGGAGAGAGTGGAAAAGAGTTTGTCGAGGAAACTAGTAGCAAAATCAAAGAATTCTCATCTGGTTCGATAAAAAAATTCATGGAATTTTCTGACAGTGTCCTTGAAAGTTTAAACCTAAAAGATAATGAGCAGGTAATGAAACTCAGGGATTCAGTAGAGGACATGTTAAAGCAAGGCGGATTGCTTAAAGATGATGATGAGGAAGAGTTTTAACTCATTAAAATCTTTGTAATTATTTTTTACTATTTATTTTATATTTAATTTTTATTTTTAGAATGCGTTAGATAATATCATAAAATATTAAAAGCTAAGATTTCATTATTTTAGTTTAATTCCACTCAATTTTCCTTTTAATTTCTCAGCTTCATTGCCTAAAATTGCAGCGATGGAAGTGATTTCTTCCATGGAAGCGGTTTGTTCTTCTGTAGCCGCGGCAATGTTTTCCATCGAAAAAGAGATTTCCTGGGTCTCTAAAGCTGATTCTTCAACTCTTGCTACAATAGATTCGATGATTTTAATAGTTTTTTCAACGGAGCTTTTTGATTCTTCAGCCAATTTTTGAACCTTTTCTGCCACGACAGCAAAACCCCTTCCATGTTCTCCAGCTCTTCCCGCTTCTATACTTGCATTTAATGCAAGCAAATTGGTTTCTTCTGATAAATTCGTTAATAATTGGGCAATATTCTTTATATCCTTAGCCATTTCATTCATCTCAGAAAAAGATTCTGCGTTTTTTATTGTTTTTTGGGTAATCATGGAAGTACTTGACGAAATATCCTGAGCAACATCATTTATTTGCTTAGCGCTTGCGGAAAGAACGGCAGCATTATTTGCCACGCTAACAGAAGTCTCCGAGCTTGACTTTATAATGCCCGATAATTGCCTATTCTGACCACTTATTTTTCTCCTGTAATTAATTAACGTTTTAGTTATGTAATAAACTAAATACATCTGTAATGCATATGAAATCGGGAAGGTTACAAATAACGTAACAATATCTCCGGCAAATAGATCTGGTGCTAAACCCATTGTAAAACCGATGGAGATTGCATAAATTACAACAATTTCAAATTCTAAGGACCTGATTTTTGGTTTCTTTAAAATAAAATACCAGAACACAAAAAGAGTAATCAATAATCCTACTACGATATATATTAAATTTATAAGATTGAGTGCGATAATTATCACTTCTTTATTTTTTATTATAGATATATTGTTTTAACCATTTTAAAGTTATATTATATGC
>CAZRIR010000032.1:7441-11393 GCA_964600195.1 uncultured archaeon
TAGAGCATTTCCTAATTGTCCACTCCCTCCAGTTATTAAAGCTAATGATTCTTGACCATTCATAATTATAAATGGTTATTGACTAATATAAACATTAGGTAGAACTTTTAAAAAAGAATGTCATATTCCTATTTTAAAAACTTAAACCTTTTTAGGTGATAAGATCCCATTATAACAAGATATTTCAATTTATATTATTAGATGATGATTAAAGAGTAATATTTAATGTTTACTATAAATTGAAGAAGTAACGGGAGTAGGAATGTCATGATCTTTTCCCATCTTGATAATTGCCCCTCCAAATAAATCTCCTTCATTTTTTTTTCCTTTTTTAACATCTCTCATGTACGAAGGCTTTACATCAGGAAATTTCTTACAAAATTCAATGGTATTCTCAATAATGTTTTCTGGAAGCTTGATTCCCTTTTTTTTAGAAATGGAGAGAATTTCATTCATCAAATCTCTTAGCATGAGATTTGAACGTGCATCATTAATCACTCCTCCCATGGTCTCACCTGCATGTGTACATACTAATGCAAAAGATGCTACTAAGAGATATTTTTCCCAAATTGAAGGATAGGGGTCTTTTTTCCAATTTAAGTCAATTTTCATTTTTCTGAATAAATCTATGATGATTTGAGGATTGAAATCAAAATGCAAGGGATCAGGACCACAACAAAAGAAACCGGGATTTCCGCTTTGAATCACCAATCCCGGTTTTTCTATGTGAGATCCTAAGTAAACACATGAAGGAAGAACGATGCAATTTTCTAGATTCTTTCTTATTCTCTCGTATATATCGATTCCATTCATTAATGGAATGATAATCGTTTCTTCTTTCAAATTATTTTTTATTTTTAATATTAAATCGTCCAAATCATAGCTTTTTACGCATATTAGACATAAATCGGGACCAGGAAAATCCATGGGATTATTTGAAGCTAAAGTGGGTTTGCATGTTAAATGATTACCCATTGATGTTTGAAGTATGAGCCCTTCGTCTTTAATTTTTTGAAGATGCTCTCCTCGGGCTAGGAAGTATATTTTATGTCTTGGTTTATTCTCATGGTTAATTCTATAAGCAATTTTCCCCCCAAAATAACCGCCAACCCCACCAATACCACAAACCCAAATATTATTTATTTCCATTTTTTCTAATTAGAAAGTTCTACATGTTTAAAAAATTTTAATGATGGGACGTCTTAACTAAAAAAGATTTGGAAGGGTAATTCTCATATTTTACAGGCTTCTTCATGAATGAGTTCTTAATGGAAAATATTAGAATATTATTTCAGATTTACTGAATTATTTGTAAAGTATTTTCTCTTTCCACGTTTCAAAATACAATGCTTTATACATAATATCAAAAATAATTGAATCTATCGTCTCTGCTTTTATATTATCAACGAGTTCATTCAATTCTTTCATGTTATTTGTCCATACCCAGCAGACGATGATATTGGGTAAATTACTAAATGTCCATGCATAAAATAGATTTGGATGGTATTTCTCATTCAAATATTTTGCGAATTTAATTTTTTCGATGGAAGGATTGATGGTTATTTGGAATAGAGCAAAAATATCTTGAGCTCCTTCTGGATTGAAATCAATTGATAAATCAATAACACCTTCATCAATGAGTCTTTTTAATCTTCGCCTAACTGTACTTGAAGTGCTCTTGATCTCTTCAGCAATCTCAGATACAGGTTTTCGTGAATCATTATGCAGAGCTCTTATTATTTCAAGGTCTAATTTATCATATGACATGGAACCCGATTTTGGTAATATGTAATCTAAGGGTGAAATATACTGAACTTTAGAAAGAAAACCCACTTTTGGAGTTCGAATCATTGCTACTTTCGATACAAAGGTAGTATACGGTTCTAATTGATGGATATTTTCTATCATCGCGCCAACATACATGTAATTTCTACTTGATAATATGATTTGCCAAGTATTTTCATGAGCTCCTAAGTCTTTTATAACTTTATCCATTTCTTGAGTGTTACTTTGCCCCATGATAAACGCATATATCGCATTTATAGCATATGGTTTCAATCTTGCTGTAAATTTTTGAATTATCCCAAGATCTATAAGATTCTGCACTCTTTTAAACACGGCATTAACTGAGAGTTGTAAATTATCTGAAATTTCTCTATAAGTTAATCTTGAATTAATCATTAGTAGAAGGATTATCTTTAAATCTACATCATCCATATTAGATAAATATAAAATAAGAAAAGAAAAATATTTATTTTTTCATCTTATTTCAGAAAACCCCTAATTCTTAATGATCTATTAGAATTCTAATATTTCTATTCAATAAGATATTTATATAAAAAATATAAAGAATAGAACTATCGTTCTCAGTACCTTTTTAAGTGAATGATGTTTATCCACCTTGCTTAAATTCATTTAATTACTTTTTATATAATAATTCCGCGATTTTTTATCCAGGCTTTTCCATTAGATGCAATGTATGAGCAACTAGGGGTCCTTGTGAGTTAACTACTATACCTGGGATTAAAGGATACATGATCTTCATCTTAGACTTAGCTAAAATCTTCATAACTTTCTTTCCAGATGATCCCGCAAGCTTAAAATCTGCTTTCGTTTCAAAAACAAAGGTTTCTTTACTTTCTAAATTAAATCTCTTGAATTGATTTAAAAATTCTTTCATTGGTTTGGACATTCCCCGAAAATGAGTGGGTCCTCCAAGTCCAATAAAATTGTAAGAAATCAGTTTGTCAAGATTAAAATCAAGGATATGAAAACTGTCAACAATACAACCACCTGCTTCTAAACCACGACTTAAAGAAATGGCAATATTTTTTGTATTTCCAAATCTAGAATCATAAAGAATAACGATTTTTTTCTCAATTATTTGATATCTATTGTTTTTAATACCCATCACCTGACTCTAAATTTCAATTTTTTATTATGAATTAATAGTTCATGATCTTGATTTAAATGATTGTTCAAATAATCTGAGAAAACCTAATTATTATATTTTTGAATTGCATAATTTTATTTCATCATTACAATATAGTGAGTTTATACGATGATCATTTTTTCAACCATTTTGAGTAAAAAATAAACATGTTAAGGTATGAATTTTAGTACTCTTTTTATCAAGATTTAAACATGATTTTATATGATAAAGATCAACTCTAAATAACTATATCATGGAAAAATAAAAGGAGGTTTTTAAAATAAAAATTTTAGCAATAATAAGTAGTTATCGTAAGAATGGACATACTTCCAAGATTATAGCCATATTGGAGGAACATTTAGAAAGTTTTGCCTCAAAAGAGAATGAGCCTTTAATATTTGAAAGACTTTTCTTGGGAGATTATGAGATAAATCATTGCAAGGGGTGTCGTGCTTGTATGGATGTTGGAGAGCAATTTTGTTCTTGGAAAGATGACATTCCTCTAATTAAAGAAAAAATGAAAAATGCTGATGCGATTATTTTTGCAAGTCCTGTATTTGTGGGAGATGTAAGTTCTTCGATGAAAGCTCTAATTGATCGTTTGGCCTATATTTGTCATAGACAAGAATTTTATGATAAATGCAGTGTTATCATAGCCACGACCAATGCTACTAGTCTTAAGCGAACAATTCATACAATTGGTGCGGCTAGCTATAGTTGGGGTATGAAGAATTTAGCCACGGGAGGATTTAAAACAGCAACATCTAATGATTCAAAAGAAGCTTTGAAGAAGAATTATGATAAAAAAATCAAAAAAATAGCAAAAAAATGCTACTTTGGTGTTAAAAATAAAGAATTTTTATCTCCTTCTTTAGTATCTTTAATCACGTTTAACATTCAACAAAAACACAGAGCAAATCCAGAATTATCATCCAAAATTGATTATAATTATTGGAAAGCAAGGGGTTGGACGGAACCGACCAAGAAGTTTTATCTTGACGTAAATACAAACTTTGGAAA
>CAZRIR010000033.1:0-1252 GCA_964600195.1 uncultured archaeon
TTTTTACGTAGTGGATAAACCCGGACTGACCTTTAATGATTTAAGAAAATATGTAGAAATGGCAGAACGATTTCTGACGAACGGAACAGTCTTGGAAGAACCTTTAGGTCAAACGCTACCCAAAGAAAGGGTTGATGAATTAAATGAAATATGTAATTTTGCTCGAATAAAATATGTCTTTAAAGCTAGTAAACACAAAAAAAACAAATAAAAATAGATATTAAGGTTTAAAATAAAAACGAGTTACTATGGATATCGATAATTTAGCTTTAGATTTGGATGAATTAAAAGAAAAATACTCCGAACATCCAATAGAATTTTTTAAAAATAAAAAATTGTATTTATTTAAAGCTTGCTTGGAAAAATTCTTCCCAGGAGTTCGGTGGGGTATGGAAGATCTATTGGAAGCGTTAGGTTTAGATTACGGTACTTCAGAGAACCAATCGTGTTGTAGTGGCACGTTTTTCCAAAGAAATTTGATTACTAGAGCACAGTTTGCTGCTATCAACGAAAGAAATCTTAATGAAATAAATAGGGTTGCGGATTTATTATTATTTCCTTGTAATGGATGCTATAATTCTCTTCTTAGAGGCCGAGATATGCTAAAGGATGATGAAGTGAGACAAAAAACTCAAGAAATTCTCAATGATCTTGAATTAAAGATGGAAGGGGAACAATATAATGGTAAGTATAAGATACTAGAGAATCCAAAATTACGACTAATTCATGATTTAGATTTTTTATACCTTATCAAGGAAGATGTATTGAGCACGTTAAAATTTGATTTAAAAGGATTGAAAGTTGCAGTGCATTACGGTTGTCACTATTTAAATTTGGATCGAGATAAAAAAACTGGTATTGAAAATGTAAAGCCTAAGAAAAAATTAGACGAATTAGTAAATCTCTTTGGAGGAATCCCCGTTGATTATCAAGAAAAAGAAAGTTGTTGTGGTTGGGGTGCGAGTCAGCTCGTCATTCACGCAAAAGATGCATTAAAGATAACATATAATAAGTTAAAAAGTGCAGAAAATGTAGGTGCAGATTTCTTATTAACCCCTTGTCCGACCTGTCTTTATACCTTAAGCAAGCCAGAATATATCACTAAAATTGAAAAATATTTCGGAGAAAAAATGGAAATACCAACAATCCACCTCAATGAGTTAATATCAATTTTAAGAGGTTGCGAAGAAGAGCGATGTATCACTATAAGAAGAAAAACTCCAAGGTTAGAAGAGATTTATAATATCATCAC
>CAZRIR010000033.1:1352-11251 GCA_964600195.1 uncultured archaeon
ATCTTATCTTCTGGGACATCTAAAAGCATTTTGATTCCGCTTGAATCCGTGGAAAATTTTAAAATGTTAAAGCTAATTTCTTGTTTTAACACTTCATTAACGATATTCGAATAATCACTCAAACCTTTAATTATTCTCATTGGTAAAGTCACGTTAATAATCGTCATTTTTTACATCAACTCCTCCGAAGTTATAATTCCGAGTACTTTATTCTGTTCATCAATCACGGGTAAAGCTGAAATGTTATTGATTCTCATTTTTCTTGCAGCATTACTGATTGGTTCGTTAAAATTCGTGGTTATCACTTTTTTCGTTATAATATCTTTTAATTCTTGTTTATCATTAGCGATGGCTTTAGTGATATCAAAACTAGTAACAATTCCTTTTAGAAATCCTTCTTTATCCGTGATTATAATGTGATTTATATTGCCCTTGATGATTTTTTCAGCAACAATCTTGATATCACAATCATAATAACATATTTCAGCTTTTTTCATTAAATCTCTGACAAATTTTATCTCAGAAGTTATTTTCATCGGTTTAAAGTCTCTCTCGGTTGAGAGAGTCTCAGCAGGAGGATTTAAATAAAATTCACCCTTGTTAATCCATCTTTTAAGAATTTCAGCTATTTTTTTAGCTTTATTAAACGACGACATTGGTGAACATTTGACTTGTTTTCCGTTTAAATCAATTTGCCCACTTTTCAACTCTTTATAACTCACTTGCCGCAAATTGGGTTTATCTCGTCTTGGTATACCATAATCTACGACGTCAGTCAATAATTCTTCGTCACTTATAGCTGTCTTTTTTGCCAATCCTTCATTTAAGATCGGTATTGGAATTCCCAATCCCACAAACATGCTTGTTCCATATTTCTCAAATGTAGCTCCTCTTAGAAATTCCGAATTCATTTGTTTAAGATCTCCTTTCACAAATAATGTTCCAAATCGGTTTTTAGGACTGTGTTGTGTTCCTTCTCCAATGACATATCCTACACCGCCTCCTAAAAAGATTCGTGTGCCTATTCCAATAGTCTCGTAATCAGGATCATTACTAAGAGGGCTTAAAGCTCCTGCTCCAGCATAGTGTGCATTTCCAAATTTTGGCAATAATTTACCCATGTAAGTGTATAAAATCTTATCAGAACTGTTAACAGCACAAACGTACCGCTGATATCCATTCCTTGGATTGCATAATATTGCTTGATTGATATCATTAATTGTAAATTCCGTATCAACTTCAGCTAAAGGATAACAATCTGTCGTGTAAGAATTTCCTCGTAGTCTTATTGGTTTTCCCGCAACTAAGTCTTCTATCACATGACCACCTCCATATTCAAAAGGACGAATGTCAGCCATTCTCGTGCATCCTAAATAACAATCAACAGCAGCATTACCATGATATGCATGAACATCATTTAACCAAAGGTGCTCAAATTTAATTTGTGGATCTGAATGACCGAAATTTAGAAATGCCCCACTTGAGCACATCGGTCCAAAAGTACCGGTTGTTACTACATCAACCTCTTCCGCCGCTACTTTTATACCTTTTTCTTCAACAATCTTTATCATTTCTTCAGCTGTTACAACAACAACATCGCCATTTTTTATTTTTTCATTAATTTCCGCATATGTTTTAGTCATGTTACCACCTATGAATATTTCTATTAATTAATAATGTAAGATAAATGAATGGCATATTACTATGAGTAATATTTTTATGTTACTTTTATTATTTATGTTAGTAATTCTCCCATCTTATATAAAACTTTATATTTTTAAGAAACTAAATTATTATTAAGAGTAATAATTTTAAATCAGATAATTTTCATGTTAGAATTTTTGGAGAATTTACCATTAAAACTGAAAAATTTAAGAAAAGAAGCTGACTTGACTCAAACTAAACTGGCAAATTTAGCCGGGGTAAGCCAATCTCTCATAGCAAGAATTGAAAAAAATGACATTGATCCTCGGATATCAACTCTCATGAAAATTCTAAAAGCTCTTTATTCAGCTAGAGAACCCGAGCAAAAAATAAGCGAATTTGCCACGAGAGACGTGATAAAAATCAAATCGAAAGAAAGACTCTCAAAAGCAGCATCAATCATGAGTGAAAAAGCAATTTCACAACTCATCATTGTAGATGATAATGATAGAATTATTGGAAGTATACGGGAAAAATCACTTACTCAAAATTTATTAGAAAAGGGAACAAGAATTCTTGACGAAAGTATTGAAAATTTTTTAGATGATCCCTTTCCAGAAATATCAAAAAGCACGCCTCTCGAAGAAATCAAGTCACTCTTATTGGAAACCGATGCTCTAATCTTAATTGATAAGGGAATGTTATCTGGAATAGTGACAAAAGCAGATATTATTAAATTTTTCAAAAATTAATGCTCATCTTTTTGGTCCTCATTTTTTTTTTACAAATTTCCCTGCTAAAATTGCTGTAAAAATGGCAAAAAAAGCACTTATAAAAGGAATGATGAATCCTAAAGTAGGAATATAAACTTCTGACCAAGTCGAGATCGCTAAATCTACCCCAATTACAAGAAAAATGGGCGAAATAATAAGAATTAGGGCAGAAATCAAACTGAATATCCTCACATTACTGACATCAATATCATTTTTCCATATCCTGTATGTAATAATGGCTAATGCGTTGATTGACATGACTTCTAAAACCGTAAATAGACATCCTATCGTTAGATAATTAATATCGTTTATAAATCCTGTGTGAATTTCTGAATAATAAGTATCAACTATTAAACCCCAAGACCAAACTGAAGATGAATCAACCGTATTAATATTACTCCAAAATGGTACAATGATTGAAATAATTGCAAGAATTATAGAAATTAACGGAAGCTCCCAATAATTTATTTTCATCTGATTTACCTATAATCAAGTCAATATTGAAATCTTAATTCTATAATTACTATAAAATTTAAAAACATTAGGGTTTAAAGGTATTGATATTACAGAGATGTCATTCATTTTTTTTTATTTCAAACCCTTACTTTGTAACATGAGTAAATGGGATATATTATCAGAAAAAATTGCATACTTTGAAAAAAAATACATTGATCATAGAAGTATTAGTGTGGAGAATAATGAATTGCTTTCTGCAAAGTATAAGATTATTTCAAAACTAATCAGGCAAGGACACCTTTAATTTTTAAATTTATCAATCTAATTGTTTATTTTGTAAAGAATCTTATATTTAGTAAAGTTAGCCAATAATTTATATAATGAACCAAAAAAAATTAGTTAACCTAAAAATCGTCCCTAAAATTGTAAGAGTTAGGACGATTTGTTCTATAAAAATCTCCTTCTGCTTAGATTTCGACATTCCGGAGGATTCTTTCTTAATTTTTCGATTTAGAGGAGGACGAAATAACAAGAATGATTGGTACCTCCTTCAATCCTGTGATCCAAACATGAATGGATTTGTATCAATTCTTACTGAACCTCCCTTAAAATTAATTCCTATAACCATTACTGGAAAAGAATTGATGATAAAATATCTTATTACTGAAAAAGGTGGCATGAAAAAAGGTACTAATGTTCTCTTTAAGATAAATAACACTTTAGCTCAGTCTTTAGTAGAAAATGATAAAAAAATTGAATTTTACATTAAAACATCCAATCAGGAAATGATCTCCTTTTCAAATCAACCCTCTTTAAATGTCGTAAATGAAGATTTTGATCACGTAACGCTGATATGTCCATCAACAACAATCGTAAATCAAAAATTTAAAGTTCATGTCCGGATAGAAGATAAGTATAAAAATTTAGTGAGAGACTTTCAGGGTAAATTAAAACTTTCAATTGTTGAATTAACCAATAAAAAAGAATTATCAATTGGAGACGTTCATATCTTTGAAAAAGATGAAGGATTATATTCCAAAACTGACACGATTATCCCAACCTCTGGAATATATATAGTTAAGGGTGTTTATAATAATTATGAGTTTATTTCAAATCCATTTGAAACTTACATTACAAAACCTGAAAAAAGCTTGTATTGGGGATACATTCACGGACACACGAATAAAAGCGATGGCATGAGATCCCCTTCTGAATATTTCAATAATCTTATGGATGCTGGCTTAGATTTTGGGACTAATACTGAACATGACCATCTTTATGAAACTTCAGATGAAGATTTTAAAGAGATTCGGACTATTATTCAAAAATATCATAGAGAAAATGAATTTATAACATTTTTTGGATATGAATATGGAACTTGGTTCACAGGTTATGGAGATATATGCATATATCATTATGAAGATGGTATTCCAATTATCCGTTCTGAAATAAATAAGTTTAATTCGCCTCTAAAACTCAATAAAAAGCTAAAAAACTATAAAGGAAAAGTTTTGCTTATTTCTCATCATTCAGCTTTAAGAGCGGGTTTTAGAAATTGGGATCAATTCGATAACACCATAGAAAAACTGGTTGAAATATATTCTACTTGGGGAAATCAAGAATATTCTTCATATGAGGGCAATCCTCTACCTCCACGATATAAATTTTATGGATATGGAAAGCATGCCTTGAAACGAGGTGCTATTTTGGAAAAAAAGGGAAGTTTTGTCAAGGATGCTCTCCAAAAGGGCTACAAATTAGGGTTTACAGCTGGTGGAGACGACCATTTTGGGTTTTATCCATCAGGTCAAATCGATCCCGATAATGGATTGTATCATCCTGGAATAATGGCTATTTGGTCAAGAGATCTGACCAAGAAATCTATTTGGAACTCTTTAAATCAACGAAAATGTTATGGAACCACGGGACCTCGGGTCATCATCGAATTTTCTATAGATAATCATTCCATGGGAGATATCATTGAACTAAGTAAAAATAAAAAAATTTCTAAAATTAGAGAACTACATTTAAGCATTATCAGTCCTATTAAAATCACGAATATTGAATTTATTCGCAATAATGAGATATTCAATAGGATTAAGCCAGAGGAGAATATCTTTAAAGGGACTTTTATAGACGATATAGCTCTTGATAAATTATTTTTAACTCACGTTTCTCAGAAAGAAAAATTCGTATTCTATTATCTCAGAATTTTTTTAGAAAATGAAAACATGGCATGGGCGAGTCCAATTTGGATCGTGCAACCTTGATTTTTTACTTAAACAAGTATTTGAATAAATTTTTAAAGGTATGTTTTTATTAGTATTATATATAGATAATGGGGTTGTTTATCTCAAATCATATAAACGAATGTTTATATAGAAAAACAAGAATAGAAAATGACAATGCCGAAAAAAAAGGCTTCATTAGTAGAAGTAAAATTCTGTGATAAGTGTGGAGGTCAAATGGTCAGACGGCTTCTTCCGACAAATCACTCTGAAACTAAAAAATTCACCAAGATAATGCAGTGCATAACTTGTAAACACTGGTTTTCTTTAGAAAATTAATATCATTTATTAATTTATTGAAATATGATTATTTTGCAAATATTATAATTTTTCATGTGGATTTGAATGAAAAATTAGAAAAAATAAATTATTCCTTTAAAAATTTATTTTATCCGATTTGTTTAAAAATTTCCACTTTTTTAATTTGTTATAATAAAAGAATTAAACTATGAAGGTGTCTAATATTACTCTAAAATTTGACCAAGCAAAAGTAACCCAAGCTGAAAATGATTATAAAAAATTAACAATAAGTCCTGAAGTGAGGCAATTAATTGAACAAATAGCTCAAATGATGCAAAATTTTCTCCCTATATCAGCAATGGCCGTTAAAGGAAATACTTGGTATACTATAAAGCAATGGCAACAAAAAAGCAAAATGTCAATTGCAGAAATGCCAAAAATGAATCCTCAAGAAAGGTTTAGGCTTGCAAAGGAATTGTTTGAAATAGGAAAAGAAAGAATGGCTCACATGTTAGTGGACCCAGAAGGACAGAAAGAATTAATAGAAGAAGTATATGATAATGTGTGGAAAACCTATGAACAATATGTTAAGCAAGCGAGTCAATAAATATTAGGAAGGAAAATTTAATTCAAAAAAATTACTTTTTATCATTTTTCATCAGAAAAAATGAATGCTTATTAACTCAGTCGAAATTTTTTTTAATACTCTATTACTTGATATAAGATTATCAATATTTAAAATTTGAAATTTATCTCATTCACTAGTTATTATTATTTCAACCAAATAGGAAGAGATTAGATTTTTTAAAATATAATTTTAATTTGTATTATATTGGTTATGGGTAATAATTAAATAGGATACAATAAAATTATATTTAAAGACAAGTTATAAATATTAAATCTTTTGTTTTTTATGATGTAATTTCACGGATAAAATTATTTCAGTTTGTATTTCAAATTTTCAAATTTAAAATGAATTTAAAAAAGCAATTATGGTTTTATATTCAATTAATACAAGAATTAGAAAAGCGAGGAATATTAGATGAAACGCATTGAAAAGTTCAAATCTTTTTTCTATAAATATAAAAAACTCTTTTGGTTAATTCTTTTTATTATCTTCATTTTTAGTTATGGATATCACATTGTTTATCAGCAGGACATATATATTGACTTAAATAAAAATGAATTTTTCAATATAATGTCTTCCTCCTTAAATTATTCAAACATCACAGTCATTTCAGATGGTTATTTGAATAATTGGGGATGGAATAATAAAACAAGTAAAAATCCGGACATCTTTGTTGACAATAACAATATTATTCATGTAGTTTGGGATGATATTACACCAGGAATATGGGGTGGTGGTGTTGATGTTCGTGAAATCATGTATGCCAATTGCATCAATGGAACGTGGTCTAATGCAACCGTGATCTCGGATGGATATCAAGGGGAATGGGGATGGAATACTAGTTCGAGCTATGAACCTTCTATAATTGTTGACGGATCTAATAATATTCATGTAGTATGGTCTGATTCAACACCAGGTATTTGGGGTGGTGGTGCTGATTCTGAAATCATGTATGTTAACTGTACAAATGGAAAATGGTCTAATGCAACCGTGATTTCTGACGGATATCAAGGAGAATGGGGTTGTAATACAGGATATAGTTTGAATCCTGATATCACCGTGGATGATTCATATAATTTACACGTGGTATGGTTTGATTCTACTCCAGGAATTTGGGGTGGTGGTGTTGATGAAACTGAAATCATGTATGTTAACTGTACAAATGGAAAATGGTCTAATGCAACCGTGATTTCTGACGGATATAATGGAGAATGGTGTTGGAATGATGGAGATAGTGTGAATCCTGATATCACCGTGGATGATTCAAATAATCTTCATGTGGTGTGGTATGATGACACTAATGGGAAATGGGGGGATGATTATGAAATCATGTATGTTAACTGTACAAATGGAAAATGGTCTAATATAACCGTGATCTCGGATGGATATCAAGGGGAATGGGGTTGGAATACTGGAGATAGCTTGAATCCTGATATCACCGTGGATGATTCAAATAATTTACACGTAGTTTGGGATGATTCAACACCAGGAATTTGGGGGAGTGGTACTGATGATTATGAGATAATGTATGTTAACTATTCTAATGGAGCATGGTCTAATATTACCGTGATTTCGGATGGATATCAAGGGGAATGGGGTTGGAATGATGGTTATAGTTTTAATCCTGTAATTGCAGTGGATGATTTTGATGTTCTTCATGTGGTATGGTCCGATTCAACATCGGGAATTTGGGGAGATGATACAGAAATTATATATGTTACAATTAATAATCCATCTAATCTTCCTACACCAACTCCTTCAGATAATAACAATGGTAATCCCTTTTTTCCTAATATTCATATTTTTTATGTAATTGTTATTGTTCTGAGCGTCATTGGTGTTACTATACCATCTCTTTATGTTATAAAATCCAAAGTCAAACTAAATAGCATTAAAAAGCAAAATTTCAGCAAATATAATTCAAAATATTTTGATAAAAGCAAATTAATAAAAATATTCAACAATCATAACTCTTATCAAAAATATTCAAATACTTCAGATATATTGATAACAATCCTATCAAAGGATTTTTTTAACAAAGTTGAATCATTAAAATGGGATAATATTGATAAGATGGGATTTATTAACGAAATGTTATCGATAAAACCGAAAAAAAGAAATCAAACTATTGATGAAATGATTAAGTTTTCAAAATTTCCTAAATCTGATGAAAATCACTATAAAGAGGGGAATTAATTTAACTTGATGATTAAAATGACTGAATATGAATCGATTGTATATGATGCTATAATGGAATATTTAGATCAGAATAGATATCTTAACGTTGATACCGTGGTTCCATATCTCATATCCCGATTTTCAAACACATCAATCAATTTAAACAAAAAAGGAATCATCTCGATAATAGATTCACTTATTCGAAAAAATTTAATAGTTGAGGGTTCAAAATTAGTTAAAGATGATATTTTAAAGAATTCAAATCGTTATAATATATTCCAATATATAATCAAGAATCCAGCAATCTATTTTTATAAAATATTAGCTGATTTAAAATATCCAAACCATGTTATTATCTGGCACCTCAATATATTAGAAGATTTTGGTTTTATAAAGAAGAATAAAATAAAGAAAAATGTCGTATATTCTGATACATCTTTAGATCATGAGGATATCAAGACAATTTTTTATTTAAAAAAAGAACCGAGTAAAGTTATTATTCGTATATTGAGAAAAAACAAAAATGGGCTTACAAAAACACAAATTTCAAAATTAACTAAAATGCATCCAAACACTGTGAAAAAATATGTAAAAGTTCTTGATAGTGTTGGAATTTTAGCAAAAGAAAAATATTCACATAAAACTATTTACTTTCTAAATGAAAAAAAGTTAGAGAATCTTAAAAATAAACTATCTGAACAAACATCTCGATCCATCGAAAAGGAACTTTTTGGAAAACAATTAGATGAGTCTGAAATTGAAATAAAAAAACAGGAATATCTCTGTGTTGTTCATAAAGGAGTAATTAAAGGTACTATTTATGTATGTCCAAATTGCCAAACCGTATATTGCCAAAAATGTGCAAAATTTCTACAAGAAAAAGGAGAAAAATGTTGGTCATGTGAGAGTGAGATTAACCTTTAAATTCCATCTATGTATTCTTTTTATACTTTTTAAATTCAATTTGAAAAAACCTTTTTATATATAAAACTAGATCACGAATTTTCCACATGCTTATTTAAATTAGTTTTTAGATTTAGTTTTTTAATTGGTTTGTTAAATTATTTAAGATAAGCAATCAATTGAAAAGAACTGATTCAAGTACAAAATTAAAAATTGAAATATATGACAAGAAAGAAAAAAATTCGTAATGTTGTAATAATTTCTATGGTTGTTAGCTTTGGTGTAGCAAGCATCATTATTATTGATTTATTTATCAACCCTAATGATGCCCCTCCGGTTATTCCTGTATTCCGATCTCAATGGGACACGACTAAAACAAGTTTAGGTTCGAGTAATGACCGTCAAATTCATCTTCCATTGGTATCTGATGGAATATACAATTTCACGGTAGATTGGGGCGATAGATCAACCAATATCATTACGAGGTGGGACCAGGCAGAAGTAACGCACACTTATTCATACCCTGGTAATTATACCATTAGCATTACTGGTTTGATCATCGGGTGGAGTTTCAAAAATGCTGGAGATAAACTGAAAATCCATATGATTGAAGAATGGGGTAATTTACAATTAGGGAATTCTGGATGGTATTTTCTCGGGTGCAATAATCTGAAAATCACTACGAATGATGTTTTAAACTTAACAGGAACTACTACTTTAGCTCGTGCTTTTCAGGATTGTGATTCCCTTGACGTGGTGAAGGGAATGAATGAATGGGACACTTCACGC
>CAZRIR010000034.1:0-1672 GCA_964600195.1 uncultured archaeon
ATCCCCATGTCTTTATAGAATTGCTATAATGTCTTACATTTCGATCTTGACTTTCAATTAACTCTAATTGATATAGTAATTTTATTACAGGTCCAATTGGAACGATCTTTCCTATTATGTGTTTGATCCCAAATACATTTTTAAGATTATTTTTCTTTTTTTTCCCATCGATAAACTGAAGGGGTAATGCTAAATTTATCCTACACGTCAGGAGTTTATTGGCAGGTATTTTTGGAAACAGAAGATTTATAAAATTTGTCAATTCCCTTTCAGATTCCAATGAATGTTTCCAAAATAAAAAAAAATGTGCATTTTTGGGAGGTTTTTTTCCTTTCGATATTATTTCAAATCTACTCATTGATTCATTCCAATAATTCGACGGAATGAAGGTCAATTCAAGGTTATCTGAATTCATTTTTTTTTTATTTGTATTGAAATGTGAATTTTATAGAACTCCTTTTGTAGAAGGAATCCTATTAGACACGATTGAAATTGCATCTTTTATTGCTCTTGCTAGCGCTTTAAAAGCCGCTTCAGTTTTATGATGTTGATCTTCTCCATATAAAACGAGTAAGTGAAGATTTATCTTAGCATTTTCTGCAAATGAATTGATAAAGTGTTTTAAATCTTCAACAGCAATATCTTCGATGTCACACTCCGTAAGATTAAGATCCAAGATTAAAGCTTTTCTTCCACTGAAATCTATGGCGCATCTTGCAAGTGCTTCATCCATTGGGATTAAGGCAGAACCATATCTATTTATTCCTTTTTTATCTCCAATTGCTTTGTTAAAACATTCTCCAAGAGTGATGCCAATATCTTCTATGATGTGATGAGTTAGATCCCCCTTAGCTTGAACGATCAAGTCTACTCCAGAATGTCGAGCTAATAAGACTAACATGTGGTCCATGAATTTAAAACCTGTATTGATGTCATGTTTTCCCGTCCCATCTAAATTTATTTTTATTGAAATATCCGTTTCTGCCGTTTTCCTTGATATTTCTGATGTTCTATTCATTCTACTATCAACTCTTCATTATAAAAATACTTAAAATCTCAATTATTATAAGTTTTTTTTACAATTTAAAATTTTGATGTGAGAAATGGTTACATATTTTTTTTGATACATGTTCTGGTATTTGGTATAGTTCAAAAATCAGGGAATCTATTTCCTTTTGAAATTCCACCTTATAACTCGTATCAATTTCATCGGACCTTAATAAATTTTTTACTTTTTCACTAATTTTCAACGCTTTTTTTTTTTCTTTTTCATTATCAGGAAGTTTTATAGGAAAATCCTTTATTTTTTCAATTAAAATTCTTGGAAAGAGCTTTTTATACGATCCAAATGATTTCATGAAGAAATATGCTAATAATTTAGAATTGATTAGACCCAACAAATAATGAATATTGAATTCTAAGGTGGGAGAATCAATTATTTTTAGAAGATAAAACGATTGTGATGTGAGAGATAAAGATTTGGTATAAGTCGCACAAATTCGATTGTTTTTACTCATTTGCCGGATGACAATTTTATTTTTATAGAGGTCCAAATCTTTATAATTAATCCCTTTTTTATTAGTGTCAATATATCTATATTCTTTCACGAGATATTGATCAATTGAATAAATATAAGGTAATAAATCAATCTCTGATTCATTTACTGATTTAT
>CAZRIR010000034.1:1772-11088 GCA_964600195.1 uncultured archaeon
TTTTCTCAACAAGATTAACATTTATGATATTTTTTTCTCTTTCTTCTTGAATTTTTTCCTTTTGGATGATGACAATAGTGTTAGAAACGATTGGGTCATCAAATTCTTGGCCAACATGATATAATTCTTTAATTTTTGTATTATAATACAAAAATTTTCGTATAATTCTTCTATTTGATAAGCTTAAAAATGAATCTGGAACAATATATCCTAAATGTCCCTGGTTTTTTAAAATTTTTATTCCTATTTCCAGAAAAATCTGATAATAGTCATACTGGCCAATATTAGTTTCAAGTGATAATTTCTCGAGTTTATCTCTTTGATCTGGGGGAATATCTCTAATAAATAAATAAGGTGGATTACCTACAACAAAATCAAATTCTTCATTTAATTCAATAGTGAAAGCAGAAATGCTTGAGATCTGAAATTTAGGTATGGTATATCCATTAATTTTATATTCTAAAAGATGAATTATGTCATATAAGATAAAATAGATATTGATTTGGCATAAAATTACAGCAACAGGATTAATATCCATTCCAATCACGCACTCTTGAATATTTTCAATGATCCGCGTGGCATCTTCAATTGATATTTCAGAAAATTTATTAATTTTTATCTTTCTTTTCCAACGGAGTAATAACCTTCTCACGGCTTCAATCAGGAAACTTCCTGAACCACAACTGATATCAATTATTTTTAATTCTTCAATATTTTTTTCAGGTGTATAACCAACTGAATCCAAAATATAATTTACGATGATTTTGGGGGTATAAAATTCCCCTAACACCTTCCTTTCGATTTGATATTTTTTTTTTTCGTAAATCGAGCCAATTATGTCATGATAATCGTCGAAATTGTTAATATTCAAAACCTCTCTTAAAATTTCTTGAATTAAAAAGAGATCTTCCTTTTTTTTTATGAAACAATCTTTGACTAGTGTTGCTAAAATATCATGCGTTTCAAGAAAATTTAATTTATTGTTCATGGATTGTAGCAACTATTTGATAACTTTAAACAACTAACTGTTTTATTATACATAAATTTTTGTATTAAATTCAGGATAAAGTATTTCTTTGAAATATATTTAAAATTTCAGATTTATAGCTCAAAATCCAATCATATTTACATCAATAATGTTGAAATAATTGATCAAACACTTTTCTTTAATAGCAAAATAAGTATCACAATTAAATTCAATATTACTATATAAATTTATTGAGTTAAATAATAAAATTTAAGCTTAGCTGCTGAGGATTTTCTCCATATTGTAAAAAATTTATAAATCATTACGGTTAAAATGATATTATAATAATCTTGAAATACCAATGGTTTTGACTCTTTAGTAAAAATGATAGGTGCGATAATCCCTCTATTAATTTCATTGATTCTATCTACAGTTTCAATTGTATATAATATCTTAAATTACAAGAAATTATATACTGCTCCTAATTATATATTGAATATAATCAGTTATTTAATCTATGGTTTTTTGTTTTTCTTATTTTTCTACTTATCTACGGAAATATTAATACCTAAAGAGATTTCCCTCATCTTTTGGAAACTCTCTCTCATCATGAGGATGATTTACATTACTTTAATCTATATCCTCTATAATTTAACAATAAATAATAATAAATTACATAAATATCCTCTATTGATTCTTAGTTTACTAGCAGGACTCATAATAAGTTTGTTGAGTTCTCCAGATTCAATAATTATCACTGCGTCAATAAACTATTACATTCATTTTTTTAATGATCCTTATTTATTGGTTTGTTTAATCATTTATGATGTTTTGATAATCTTTTTTATTATTGATGATTATAGGAAGAATTATTCGAATATTAGTTATAAAAACATAGAAAATTATCTAACGATTACAATAATAATATTCATTTTTATCATTTTATTAATTACTTTTTATATCATAACAAATAACTTCTTTTTTGCAGATATTAGCAACCTAATATATATAATTAGCTCTATAATGACCCTTTATCAAATTATTAAACATCATTATGAATATACTGTGATGTCAAATGAAATTAGTGATTTTATCATATTTCATAAAAGTGGTATTTTACTTTTTTCCTATAATTTTGAAACTCGTAAAGAAACAGACGAGTCACTCCTTAAAGGATCAATACTTATCGGAATCAATCACATTCTCTCAAAATTAATAGATAAAAAAGCACAACTTAATTTAATTAAATTAGAAAATCGAGATTTAGTCTTCCAATACGATATTAATCATGGTTATGCAGTTCTCCTAATTGCAAATCAAAAAAATCGCACTATTGATAAAGCAGTAAAAAATTTTATGACCAAATTCAATGAAATGAATGAAGAATCCTTAAAAAAAATTGAACAAGCAAGCATGCTTATTGATATTTCTCAATTTAAAAATGCCAAAGAACTTATAAAGGAATATTTCAAACCATATATATAGAAAATGCAAATACTATTTGGAGACCATATAAACAATGTATGAATTATTTTTTATTTTATATATAACATTATATATTGTTTCGGTTTTAGGGTGTCTGACTTTTCCTAATTTTTTAAAACTTTTACGTGCGGAAAAATATTCTTTATTTAGGATAGGATTTAATAGTTTTACGTATTTATTTGGAAGATTACTTTACCAAAGCTTTTTCATCTTTTCATTAATAATTGTTTTTCCAGCTAATATAAATATTATTTTATTTAAGATTGCTTTAGTTTTTGGTTTTATTGAAATTGGATTATTGATGCTAAGTGTTTCTTTTAATAAGAGTAACATAAAATCCGATCTTATTATTTATGTGATTTTTTTGTTCTTATTAGGTTTATTTATAGGAAATCTAATTAATCCTAATTCAATTAAAATTTTTATGAATTCAAATCAAGAAGCTCCTTATATAATCTTTAATCTCTCCCTGATTAATTATATATTTGATTTGAGTTCACAAATTATATTCCTTTTATTTTTTAGTTTTTTAATGTTTGTCTTTATTTATTATGGTTTGGTTATTCATTTTAATTCAAGAGACAAAACCTTAAGCAAAATGATATTACTGCTTATTATTTCTCTTTGTTGTTCACTTGTATTACTATTTTTATATGTTTTAGTATCATCTCCAATTTTTAGAGAACTCCATTTTGTAATAATTTTAATATCATTCCTGCTATTGTTGATTCAATATAATAAAGGATATGGTGTTCCGATGAGTAATATTACTAGTAAAATATATTCTATCAACATTTACCATAAATCAGGAGTTCAGCTTTATTCCTACAAATTTGATTATGATACAGATAAACCTGGTTCTTCTATATGGGGAAATATTTTAATCGGTTTAAATCATATTTTAGGTGAATTTATAGACACAAATAATCAAATTAATGTAATAAAAACAAAAAATTCAGATATAATTGTTGATTATAATAATGAATATGGTTTTGCAGTATTACTGATAATCAACAAGAAGAATCCTCAATTATTACAAATGATGCATGGTTTTACTAAGGAATTTGAACAGTTATTCAAAAATGAACTTAATGAAATTCAAGATCTAAATAATTTAATCGATATTTCTGAATTTAAAGGAGTTGAGGAATTAATAATGAAACATTTTTCACTCTATTTTTAAATATTAAGTAATATAGATGGAAAATTTTTCTAATTTGACTTATTCTTTAAAAACTTGTATAGATTAAAGTCTGTTAAATAATAAAGATTTTGCATTACATTCTTTAGATTATTGATAATTGTCAAAGATAAATTAAAGATCTCTTCCGAATTAAAGAGATAAATTATAATTTAAAGATTTATTTTATCATATACTTATAATCAACTGTAAGTTCCTTAATCTTTATTTTAAATCTCAAACCAAATGTTATTATTTTAGAGTTTTCTTATTTATCTAAAAGGAAGGAAAAATATAAAAATATGGATTATACCAAGGATTATTATAAGATATTAGGCGTCGATAAGGATGCTTCTGAAAAGGAAATCAAATTAGCTTATAGACGGATGGCAAAAAGATATCATCCAGATTTAAACAGGACAGATCCTAATGCTAAGGAAAAATTTATTGAAATTAAAGAAGCCTATGATGTGTTAACCAATCCTATCGAGCGTAAAATTTACGATCGATCAGATTTTAATTTAAAAAATATTGATCATGGTGATCTTATCTATATTTATGGGTTTCGTCCAAATTGGGATTTATTTGGAAATATTTATACAAGGAAGCAACATTATTATAGACCTCCTCCAGAGGACATGTATACATAATTAATTAAAATTACATTTTGATTCACCTTAACAGAACTCTCTCTTTCAACAACATGATTTTGTATTATTTCTTCAGTTAACATCATTTTCTCCTGTATCTATCATATTTTTAGTCTTGGTTTAAACTAATTATTTTCTACTTCAATTTCCTTGTATTGCATGTCTAGAAGATGCTTATAAACTCCATCTTTCTTTGCAACCAACTGTTCATGAGTTCCCTGTTCTACAATGCCTTTTTTATCTTGATCGAGAACCACAATCCAGTCGGCGTTTTTAATGGTAGATAAGCGATGTGCTATGATAATTGTGGTCCTTCCTTCTCTGGCTCTATCGAGAGCGTCTTGTATCAATGATTCCGTATAGGGATCAACGGAAGAGGTTGCTTCATCAAGTACTAATATCCTTGGATTTTGTATGAGAGCTCTTGCGAAAGCAATAAGTTGACGTTGTCCGATTGATATATTTGATGCATTTTCTTTTAATTTTGTATCGTATTTTTTCGGAAGCGTTTCAATAAAGTTATGGAGTCCTAAGAATTTTGAGACATCAATCATTTTTGTTTCCCTATTTTCTTTCATTTCAAGACTTAGTTCTTCATCATTGTATCCATAAAGCAAGTTCTCTCTAATAGTTCCTGTAAAAAGGAACGAATCTTGGGGTACAAGGCCTATTAAATTACGAAGATTCTTTTTGTCCAAATTTCTAACATCTAAATGATCAATTAATACATTACCATCAGTAACATCATAAAATCTACAAATTAATTTGATAAAAGTTGTTTTTCCAGCTCCAGTTTTTCCAACGATGGCGATTGTTTTTCCTTCGTCTATTTTCAGATTTATGTGTCTTAAAACATAACCTACTGTTGTTTCATGTTCTAAACGAATTCGCTCTTCTTCAATTGCTTTTTTAACAATTTCAGGAAAATTAGTTGTAATCTCGTCAGGTAAGGATAGAGTAGCTAACATTCTTAGCAGTCTTGCAGTATTCATGAGACCTCCCATACTACCACTACCTCCTCCCATCATTCCACTAGTTTCACCCCCCATTCCGCTTCCTCCACCTCCACCACTAGATGTTTTAGAACTGCCATTTAAGGTTGTTTCTAATCCCCGAACCATTCGATTTAGCATCTCAGGATTGTTTAAAATTCCATTTAAGAATGGTGGTAAGGATTGCGACTCATTCTTTTTCCCTTCTTCAAATTCATTTGTAGTTTTACCACTCGAATCTGGAGTTTTTATTTGTGGAGTTATTCCTGCTTCTCTTGCTATCATTGGGGGGATAGACATTTCGGGTAGAGTTATTTTCAAATCTGGATGGGATTTTGAATTTTGAGTTCCAGGAATTGCATATCCATATTTAGCAAAAATTTCATCGATCTTGACTGGTAATTTCTCGGTTAGAGTTCCCATTAAATTTACTATCATTTCTTGTCTAATTTCATAAGGAATTCGCATTATATTTTGCAGGAGGAATGATTTGTAAGGTTCTGGGAGAGTTAAAAAGAATTCCTTCACTCGTTCCATCCACTTCATGGGATCAAATCCATCAGGTATTCCATTTGGTGTTTTTAAAGGTGGAGAGATTTCTGAAATCTTAGAATTTGAGGAAATTTCTATTTTTTGATGTCCGTTGAATTTGTATCCAAAGCTTACATCTTCGAACATAATTGATCCTTTCGGATCTTTAATTTCTAAAGGATGTTCAGGATCCGGGAGATCAACTTCTTCTTCTAAGACGGCATAAATCCGATCTGCAGATGCCATAGCGCTCTCGATTATTTGTTGGATTTGAGTAAGTGTCATGAATGGTTGAAAAAATGTTGACATGTACTGAATGAAGGCAGCCAGGATGCCTACAGTAATGGTAATTCCAAAAGGAGCGAAATTTATTACATTTACATATCCTCCAATTACTAAGACACTAACGGTCATAACAGAGGACATAAAAGTTATGAGAGGAAAAAAGGTTGCAAAAATTCTACGTGCACGAAATGAAGCTTCAGCATTTTCTATATTGGCTTGCTCAAATTCATCTGTGGCTTTTTTTTCCTGTCCAAATGCTTGAACAGTTTTTGCTCCTGCTATATTTTCTTGAACTGAAGATGTTACTTTACTAATTTTTTTACGAGTTTCTTTAAAAGCACCCACTACACGATTTCGGAACCATTTTGATAATAAATAAAAGACCGGAAATACGATCAAAGCAAATAGCGATAAAAAAGGACTTAATACGAACATGAAAGTCAGACTTAATATAAGTGAAATAATGCTCGTGATAATTTGGACAAGTTGTCCACCCAGCAATAAATTTATTTGGTCGACGTCATTGGTTGCTCGAGATATTACATCACCAGAAGGGTGCTTATCAAAATATGACATGGACATTTTTTGAAGTTGCTCAAATACATCACTTCTCATCGAAAAAACCACACCTTGACCAATTTTACCTAAGCCATAAGAACCAATATAATTTCCAATGGACATGAGTAATAGTAAGGTTAAAAATAGAAGAGAAATGTTTAATATGATTTGCGTATTTCTAGCTACAATTCCAGAATCAATCAAGATCCTTGTCAATAATGGAGTAATAGAATTTATTGTTGTTCCAACAGCAATTAAAATAACAAAGAAAATGAATAATTTTTTTTGTTTGAAAAGATATGAAAAGATCCACCGCCATAGAACACCACGTTGGTGTTCAAGCTTAGCGTTTCCTCCTGTGAAAGCCACGGGTCCGCGATGTCCGCTCACATCTGGACCTCTTGGGCGTAATTCTCTTTCTTTTTCTATTTCTTGAAGTCGTTTTACTTCTTCTGGATCAATATCTGCTCCAGAATAATCTGATTTCTCTTGAATGTTTTTATTTTTCAATCGTGAACCACCTCTTCTGACTTTAATAAGGATTTATCTGTGAGTTCCTTTTGTTTGCGATATAATGTTTCATATATTTGTCTATAAAGAACATTGTTTTCTATCAGACTCTCATGGGTCCCAAATCCCACAATTCGCCCTTTATCTAATACCAAGATTTCATTTGCATTTCGAATGGTTGATATGCGTTGCGTGATAATGAATGTTGTCGTGTTTTTCATAATATTTTCAAGAGCATTTTGAATCTTGTATTCCGTTTCTACATCAACCGAGCTGGTGGAATCATCAAAAACTAAAATCTTAGGTTTAATAATAATAGCCCGAGCAATGCTAAGACGCTGTTTTTGACCTCCAGAAAGGCGCGTGCCGCGTTCTCCCACCATTGATTGATATCCTTCAGGTAATCCTAATATAAAATCATGAATATTCGCACTTTTAGCAGCTTCTATCACTTCTTCCATGGTGGCATCGTCCTTCCCATAAGTAATATTTTCTTTTATAGTTTTATCGAAAAGAAATGTATCTTGAGAGACAATTGCAATATTATGACGTAATTCTGCAATATTATAATCACGGACATCCACATCATCAATCTTAATGGAGCCATCACTTACATCATAAAATCGTGGAATAAGGTTGATAATCGTGGACTTCCCTGAACCAGTAGTACCAATGATGGCAATCTTTTTTCCATGTGGTACTTTAAATGTTAAATTTTTAAGCACACGGTTGCTTGGAGTATATCCAAAGGAGACATTTTCAAATTTTACTTCACCCTTAAGATTTTCTGCACTTATTGGATTCGATTTCTCCAAAATTTCAGGAGAAGATTCAATAACTTCTCGTATTCGGCTTAATGCTGCGTCAGCTTGAACATACATGATCATGATTTGTCCAAGAACAACAAGTGGAAATACGGTGAGCCCAATGTATGATATGAAAGTAATGAGTGTTGATAGGGAAATGAAACCTTGAATCACCAAGTTTCCTCCAACAAATAGAGTGAGTATGGTCATCAATCCTATTAATACGAAATTGATTGGTGTATAAAGTGAATTAATTTTAACTGAACGCACGCTAGCATTATAAAAACGTTTATTATTCTCATCAAATTTTCTATATTCCTTATCTTGCATGCTAAACATTCGGACTACTTGAGCACCCACTATATTTTCTCGTATAGTGCTGGTAAGTTCTCCAAACGCTTCACGGCTCTCAAAATAAATTGGACGCAATTTTTTTGTAATAATCAAAGAAATTGTCAGCGATGAAGGGATGAGAATACCAAATATCCAAATCATTTGAGTACCTAATACAGATATAGCTATCAAAATTCCAAATAATTGTATCACTCCTTGAACTCCAACCGCTAAACCAAATCCAAAGATCATGTCCGTTTGTTCTACATCAGATGTTGCTCGTGCTACTAGATTCCCGGCTTCCATTTGATCAAAATAGGCAAAAGATTGGCGGTTTATCGCATTATGAATATCTTTCCTAACAAAATATAAAGCATTCGTCGAAACTCGTGCGCCTAATATGCGTGAATAGCGAAATATTAAAAAAACCATCAAACCTAAACCTATTATCACAAAAAAATAAAAGAATAATTCAGTAATGCTCATCGGATTTGGCGAGTTAGGATCTAAACGACCAACGAGTTGTCCTATAAAAATAGGGATGATGAGTTGGAATAATGTTGAAATAATCTGTAATACAAAGGCTTTCACGAAAATGCCTCTACTCTTCAACCAATATTTAATAATCATTTGTAGTGAATTCATAATTTTGTTAATCAACCAAACTTATTTTTTATTTCATTCTTTATTAAAGTTATTTTACCTTACTCGTCTAGCTGTTTCCCTTACCATTTCTCTTAACTTTTCCTTATTTAAAGTCTCCATTTTATCAATCTCTTTTATAATTTCATCTATACGAGCTGTTTTTATTTTATATTTCTCAATTCTATTCTCAAAATTCTTTAACATTCCTTTTGACCATAATCTAAAGCTGCTAAAAAAATCATGTGCATCTTCAATTGTTTCAAATTCTTCTATTTTGCTGTATAACATGTATTTCACATCGTTCTCGGGATTGATTTCTGCTAACCTTCCAAAGATAGTTGCCCATTTCAATTTAAGCTTCTCTAAAAATTTCT
>CAZRIR010000035.1:0-11082 GCA_964600195.1 uncultured archaeon
TTCATCTCTACGATATATTGTGCAAATTCAATTTTAATATCTTCTTCTAAAGGCTCTCGGATCGATCTTAGCTTGCTAATCCATGGTCTAATAGATCTAGCAGATAGAGAGCCCTTGGTCTGCATAACTAAATCCGCTATTTCTTGTAAGTCTCCTGTCAATTCATAACCTTTAGCAGTGGCTGAATCTTCCAAAACTTTATTGAATAAACTCAAAAGCTTATTTTCTTCAGGTTCTTCAATTTCAGAATCAAGATTATTGCGTTCAATATTAGCATAACTGGGCTCATAATCGAATGAGATTTCATCATTTAAAGTTCCAATAAATTTTTCTTTTATCTTATCTAAAAAATTCGAGAATTCTCCTATTAATTCATTTTCAAGTGGATCTTTAAATTTCTTTAATCTTGATATCCATGGTCTAATATCTTTTGTAGCCATGTAACCATGCTTTTCAACAAGTAAATCTCCTAAAACTTGAAGATTATTACCAATATCTAAACCATTTGATCTAGTTAAATTTGAAATGATATTCTCTAATTTAGTTTTAATTTTATTATCTATATGATCCTCTACCCCATTCTCGGGTGATCCATTATCTGCAGTTACATTCAAGTTTTGTTCTTGATCAATTCCGGGACTAACATAATCACCTAGACCTATCTCTTTTTCACCAAGATTCTCTTCTTTGACGTATTGTTTAGAACGAAGAGTTTCAGATTCTTTAGATTCTAAACTTGATTTATCTTTAGAATGAATTATCATCTCTTTCCATCTTGAAAAATCTTCTATAAATTTTTCTCTAAACACCTCTGGTAATATCTTATCTTTATTTTCCTCAGAAGTTAGTTCATCCTTCCAAGTTGTGATAATAGAAAATCCTTGAATTTGGAGCATGGTGTTTATAACATCTTGAATCATTTTGCTTAATTCTCCACCCTTAGACTCTTCAATTTTTTCAAAAAGGATTTCAAATAAGGGATCTACTTTTTCAATATCAAATTTACCTAAAAAATCATTTAAGGGAACATTTGATACCATCTTAACTTCTTTTATTGGTTCTTCTTCGGATAGTCGGCTCTTTAGATCAGTAATCTCTAATTCAGATTCAATTTTTAAAGGTAAAGAGGTGAATTCTTCGTTCCAAGCTTGAATGCTATTAATAATACTATTTTTTAACTCAGCATCATCTATTAGGTGTTCATTTCCTTTTAACTTACTTATCAAAAGCTTTAATTCTAAGACATTTAGAGATATCCCCTTTAAAGTCGTCGCAATATCCAGATTTTCTTGTAATAGTTTCCCAATTTCAGATGCTTTTAAATTATTGATATTTGTTGTGATATCATTAAAATTTATATTCATTTGGACCTTCACAGGGGGTTTAGATAATTTCATTTTTTCTTCAATTACAGGAGAAAGCATATAAATTAGATTCTCATCTATAGTTCCAATAGCATTAACTTTTTTCGATAAATCCTTTGGATTTAATTTATAATATCCTAAAATAAGAATACCCGCTCCTTTAATTCCAATATCCTTGTTCTTTTCAATTTTTAAATACTTCACTCCCGGATAGGTATTTATTTCATTTACAATATCGCTTTCATGGGGATCCGATGCAATGATGGTGATATTATGATTTTTATTGTAGTTTTTTATTTTTTGTAAGGGAATAAAATCATTAATTTTTGGAACTATGATAGTGATGTCTCCATTTATATTTTGTATTATATTAGATATTTCATCTCTAATTTTAGGAATTGATAAAATTTGCCAAGTGTTATCTATATTAAAATAGGTTTCTAATATTTCGGGTAATAAGTTTCTAAATATTTTAATATTTTCTACGCTTTCACTGATAAAATCTTCAAGCATTTCATTTATTTTATCATTTATCAGAATTGCAACATTATCTAAGTTTTGATCGTATTCTTGGGTTTTAGAATTAATAAAATCACATAAACCCGATAATTCTTCAATTACTATTTTCAAGATTCCAAGATCTACGGCACGTTGACCAACTTGCTCTTCCATGCTAATTGCTAATTTAGAACCAAAATAGTCTTTAATCTCACGAAAATTATCAGAAACATATTTATCGAGTTCCATTGCCTTTTCATGAACCTTTTTCGCTAAAAAATTCTTGAGATCCTGTCTTATTTTATTCCATTGATCTTCTTTGAGGTCTTTTATTCCAGGAATTTCTTCAGATTGAACATCAATTTGTAAGATTATTTCTAATATACTCGCAAATTGCGAACTGATCGATTTTTTAACATTTTCTTCAAAATTAAGATAATATAATGCTGAATCATCCCTAGTCTGCATGCTATCAAGAGTATTATGAATCTCTTTTCTTAATTCGGATGAATCATTATCGAAATTCTGTTTCATCATTTTTAGTTCATTTAAAACGGAATCTAATGCTTTAGAATTATCATTCTTTTTGAAAAGTTCCATAATAATTTTTATTAAACTAGATTTCAATTCGGATGATTCTTTCTTTTTTTCTTCATCATTTGAGATAATGTTATCGATTATAGCACTAAAAGGCGGTATGGCCAAATAATGCTCTAAAATAATCGAGTCTTCAGGAACTACATTCACTATTAATTTATTCTTTACCAGCTCATCAAATATAATTTTAAATTCATCATCAGATAAGTGTGATTTTATAGAATGTATTTCTTCATAACTCAAGGGCACTTTTCCCATGCACTCAAGAAATATATCAATTGTATCATCAGTTAGATTTAATTTGGTTAAAATATCTTTCATAATGTTAATTCAAGAAATCAATGATAGTGATTTCAAAATATTCTTATTTTTATATATAATAAAAAAAATAGTTTTTAATATTTAGGATAAGGTGCAATTTAAATTTTGAACTTTAAATTGATTTTAATAATATTTAATTTCTTTCTAATCATAATTTATCACATTGCTAAATTTGTTACTTGAAATTAAATAGAGTATAGCAAAAAGATGATTTAAAATGACTAATGCGAACCTAAAAGTAAATGATATAGATGTTCCTATGAATGATTTCATCGAAACTATCTTGATAAACTTATGTAAGGCATTTATTGATTCTTTAAAAGATATCCCCGAAGATTTAAAAACAATAAAAGTCGAAATTGATTTTTAAATTTTTTATTTTTTCATATAAGAAATTTTAAAATAGAATCCTGCCCTTTTTTCAGAATAGCTATACCTTTTTTTTAAAAAAGTGAAGAATATGGATGAATCAAATAAATTTAATGTAAAATTAGTTTTGTATATCAGTCTTGCATTTTTTACCGCAGAAATGGCTTGGAGTTTATATAATACAAGTGTAAATCTTTTTTTAAAAGCACTCATTCCAAGTTTAGCAATAGTAGGATTATTAATGGCACTAGATAACATTATTGGAGTAATTCTACAACCAATAATGGGAAACATTTCAGATAAAACACGTACCAGAATTGGCCGAAGAATGCCCTATTTAATTGTTGGCATTCCCTCAGCCGCAATTCTTTTCGCTATTATCCCTTTTTATCAGGATAGTTTGCCAATGCTAATCTTTTGGATGGTTCTCTTTGGAATTGCAACGGGGTTTTATAGATCTCAGGCCGTTGCATTGATGCCCGATTTTGTTATACCTGAGAATAGAAGTAAAGGAAACGCGATCATAAACGCAATGGCAGGTGTTGGAGGGATTATTGCATTTGTATTAGGGGGGATATCACATATAATTACAGTAGAGGGCTCATTTATTATTATTTCCATCTTAATGGTAATTGCACTAATAATATTGGGTTTAAAGGTAAATGAAAATGAATCATACAGCTACAAATCGTTAATAATGCAAGAAAAAAAAGAAGAAGAAAAAATAAGAATTCATACAGAGAGACCTGACTTATTACAAAGCTTCAAAGAAATTCTTAAAGAAAAAGATAAAAGCACCCTTATCATGCTTTTTGCTATTTGTTCATGGTTTATTGCATTCTATGGATTACAGGCATTATTAACTATTTATGGAGTACATGTGATACAGCAACCTGAAAATATCGCTAAATTTCTTTTTATTTTCATTGCAATTCCAATAATTGTGTTTGCCTATCCTTTTGCTAAAGTTGCTGATAAAATAGGTCGTCGTAATGCTATTAAGATTGGTTTGTTACTTATGACAATTAGTTTAATTATTGGATTTATTTTAGGATTTTTTAGGGGAAATGCTCTTATCGGCATGATCTTAGTATTTTTCTTTTCAGGAATTGGATGGTCTTTTATTAATGTTAATTCCATTGTAATAATTTGGGAATTAGCACCAACTAAAGAGAAGATTGGTACTTATACCGGATTATATTATCTTTTTAGCTATTCTGCTGCCATTTTTGGACCATTTCTTTTAGGATTCTTAACAGATTTAACAAGTCCTCCTAATTTAGAATATTCTCTACTGTTACATGGTGCTATTTTTTGTATCATTGCTTTTATATTGATGTTTTTTGTAAAAAGAGGAGAAGTAGAACTTAAACCTGAACAAAAAGAAGCAATCCAAAATCTTTAATTCTTTTTTTTATTTTTTTACTTATTAATAAGGATTTTGCGATACAGAATATCATTATGAAATTGGATCCCTCTTGTATTGGTTGCCTTTTTAATCAAATCGTTAAGGCATTTAATTTATTAAAACCAGATTTACCTCATGAACAGATCATTGAAGCACAAAAAAAACTGATGGAATTTTTCTTAAATTTCGACCCGAGTGAAACAAGTTCTCCTCTAGCGGGTCAAGCGGTGTATAAAATAGTATCTAATATTTTAGGTGTTTCTGACCCTTATGCTGAAATAAAAAAAAAATACAATCAAATTGCATTAGAATATTATGATAAGGTCAAGGAAATCATTGATAACAGTAAAGACCAATTATTTGAAGCACTTATTGTATCTGCCCTTGGAAATACACTTGATCCTGCCAGTCAACATAATATTAATCTAATTCAAGATATAGAAAATTTCGATGTGAAAAATTTAGTCATCAATGATTATCAAAAATTTAAAAAGTCTCTTAATAAAGCTGATAATCTTTTAATCATATTAGATAACAGCGGAGAAATTGTATTTGATAAATTACTCATTATTACTTTAAAAAATCTATATCCTAATTTAAAAATTACATGTTCGGTCAGGGGAGGGCCAATTATTAATGATGCAACCATGGTTGATGCAGAGGCTATTGGTTTGAAAGAATTAGTAAAAGTCATAGAATCCCCCGCTACTCCAGGAATATTATTATCCGAAGCCAGTGAAATATTTAAAGAGTCTTTTTTTAAGAAGAATTCAATAATTTTATCGAAGGGACAAGGTAATTTTGAAGGACTCTACCAATCAGATCTACCAGAAGTTGAAATTTATTATCTTTTGAAGGCTAAATGTCCTTTGATGGAAAAGATCTTTAATGTAAAAATAAATGATCTGATATTTAAGAAAAAAGTAAATGGATTTTAGTATACTCTTAAATTGAAATATATGAAATTTATGGATTTAGATATGTATTTGACAATTGGCTTTTTTGACAATGCTATCATATTCCTTATCAGAAATGAATCCCTTTTGAAATAAAATTTCTTCAATTTTATCAAATATCTCTTGATTATCTGCCGAACCATTGATAATGTCATTTATCTTCTTTACATACCTTTCTCTGATTAAATCGATTTCTAGATTTAAATTATTGATGGTCGTATTCAAATGATCTAGTTCATCATTTACTTGTTCAATCTTTCTATCTTTTTGAGTTAATGCTTGGTCTTTTTCCATTAAGTTCTGTAATAATTCGATTTTTATATTTTCAGTTTCTTCTAATGCATCCATTAAGTTTTTTATATTTTCTTCAGCATTAGTAAATTTTTTATCTAAAATTGAAGAAATTTCTTTTTCATTAATTAATTCTGTAGTTAGTTTCTTATTTTTCTCAGTAATTTTAAAAAGTTTTGTTTGTGTTGAAGAAAGCTCGTCCTTAATATCACCCAATTCCAGTTTGAGACTTTTTAATTCACTATTTGATTTTTCAGTTTTTATTTGGTACTCTGATATAATTTTTTCTAAATCATCAAATTTTGCTCTAATATCTAAAAGAAATTGCCCCTTGATCTTTTGAATTTTTGCAGGATCTTCTGCTACTTTTTGCCACTCAATTGTAATTATTTATCATCTCTAAATTTTTTAAAAAAAGAATGATTAAGATAAGTTTCAGAAATATTTAATTTTTTTTTTTATCCCCTAAAACTATATTATTCAAGGAAAGAAACAATTACATAATTCAATTTGAAAAAATCTGAATTTTGTAAAATAAAAATGTAAAAAAATCTGTAGATTGTTGACTAAAATCTTATTTTTTTTCTAAGGATGTTTGGATGTTCTTGACTACTTCCTTAAAAGCTTTGGTACTTTCCGAATCAGGATATTTTAATATAAAAGGTAAACCTTGATCTCCTTGTTGTCCAACTTCTTGCTCGAAAGGAATTTTTCCTAATAATTTAATATTAAAATCTTTTGAAGCTTTTTCTGCTCCACCACTCCCAAAAATTTCATGAAAGGTATTACATTTAGGACATTTGAAACCAGCCATATTTTCTATGATACCGAGCACGTTTCTTTTCATTAATTGGGCCATGTTGATTGTCTTTCTAGCATCCATTAAAGCAACTTCTTGAGGAGTAGTGACTACTACAACATTTTCATCAGGAATTAATTGCAAGATATCTAAAGTCTCATCGGAGGTTCCTGGAGGTAAATCACATATTAAATAATCAAGTTCACCCCACATAGCATCTCCAAGAAATTGACGTACAGCGCTCATTTTCATTGGACCCCTCCAAATTACAGGATCATCACTTGTTTCCATTAAAAAAGCCATACTCATTACTTTAATATTAAGAGGACCATCAACGGGATAAAATATTTTTTTTTCAGGATCAACGCGAGGTCTCGTGTCAGGTCGTATGCCCATCATTTTTCCCACATTAGGTCCTGTAATATCTACGTCTAAAATACCCACCTTTAATCCGAGACTAGCTAAAGACATTGCAAGATTTACCGCAACAGTAGTTTTTCCAACACCACCCTTTCCAGATATCACCACGATTTTATATTTTATCTTTTCCATGTTTTCTTCTATCCGTGCCGCTTGAGGGTCCATCATTGCTTTTTTTACTGATTCTTCATTAATTTCTTTATCTTCCATTTTAAACCCTTTAAATTGATATATGTTTATTTTTTCTAATTTTATTTAGTTAATTTAGATAGATTAATTACTTTTTTTAAAGTTTGGATAATATTAAATTCAAGAATTTTACGTTTGATTTACGATTTAATAAATTATAATAAAAACTATTTATGGAACGTAAATTTTCCAAAAACATTCTCATTATATTTATAATAGATAATCTAAAGAAATTAAAATATTGTAAATCTTTATTCATTATGAAATTATAAATTAAAAATAATGTGAAAATTGGTGATGAGGCATTTCTAAAAATTTCATGGATTATTACAAATTCTTACCTAAAACAAATTGTCATAAATGTAAACCTAATACTTGCATGGCATTTGCTTTAGCATTACTTAAGGGAGAGGTCAAGATTGATGATTGTCCACCCTTATTAGAACCAAAATATAAGAAAGGCTATGAATCTCTAAAAGAAATGCTTGGTACTGAAGAAGGACAAAAAAAAGAATTGAGGATTGATGTAGATACTGACCTTTGTGATGGATGCGGAATATGTGTAACGGTTTGTCCTGTCAATGCGAGATTTTGCCCCCCTTCCTTGAGCGGAAAGGCTCCAGATTATCCCCCTGAAAGCCATCAATTATTTCAAGTAATAGATGGAAAGTGTGAATTACTGAATTTAAAACATTGTAGAAGATTGGAAGCAGAAGGGAGAGAAAGAGAGTGTCGTGTGTGTGAGACTTATTGTCCTCGTGATGCGATAAAAATTGATTACCAATAATTCACAACTGATTATTTGAGTTTATAAAATAAAAAGGAGTGAAAAATGAATAGAATTCCATGTTCTGGTTGTTCCTTATTGTGTGACGATATATTAATCCGTTCAGACGGCCTTTTTATTGATCAAATTGTAGGGGCTTGCAAGAAGGGAAAGGAAAGATTTGATCAGATTACTTCAAAAAATCGAATCTTACATCCATTGATCAAAAAAGATGGAGAATATATAAAAACAAATTGGGATGAGGCGTTAAATAAAACTGTTGAACTAATAAAAAATTCTAAAAATCCTATTTTATATGGTTTTTCTAATTCAAGCTGTGAAGCTCAATTGAAAGGTATCCAATTAGCAAAAAAGATCGATGGTTTCATAGATTCGAATTCTACGATTTGTCAAGGTAAAATATTAAATGCATCAAATCATTCAAATCTAACATTAACCACTTTATCCGAAATTATAAACAAAGCAGATTTATTAATATTCTGGGGGTTTAATGCTGCTGAATCAATTCCACGTCTCTTAAATAAAATTCTTTTTTCAAGAGGTAAATTCAGAATGACTGGACGTGAAATTAAAACCTTAATCATAATCGATCCTGTTCAAACATCCTCATTTGGAGTAATGGGTGTTCGAGATTTAGCCTTATTAATAGAACCTGGAAAAGACTTAGAATTAATAAGGATTTTAAAAGAAGAATGTTGTATAGAAGATAGCATGCCTTCTAATGGAATAGCGGGGCTTGATAAGGACGATCTCAAGCGTTTATTATTAAATTTGAGAGAAGCGGAAAATAGTGTCATTTTCATTGGGCAAGGTGTTATAAGCAGCCCTTCTAGTGATGAAATTATAAAGGAACTCTTGGAATTAGTTGAATTAATTGAAGAAAAACAACAAAAAGGGAGGACTTCTGTTATAATGGCGGGAGGGCATTACAACATGGCGGGATTTGATCAAGTTTCCCTATCATCAACAGGTACTAATCAAAATTTACAATTTTCTAATGGTCAACTAGTTGACTCTCAAGAAACCATTATTTCAAAAATTAACAAGGAAGATTTTGATTGTTCAATAATCGTAGGAACCGATCCAATCTCACATTTTCCTAAAGATCTGAGTAAAAAACTAGTTTCAAAACCCATAATTGTAATTGATAACCATAAATCCGCCATTACGAAAATGGCTGATATCATTTTACCTACAGCAATTACAGGTATAGAATGCGAGGGATTAGCGTATAGATTGGATCATGTTCCAATTCAACTGCAAAAATTAGTAAATCCTCCAAGCAACATCTTATCAGATGAGGCTCTTTTAGAAAAAATCATAATGAATTTAGGTGATGATTAGATGGAAATGATCCTTAATACTGTCAGAAAAATAGATCACGATCAAGTCAAAGAATTCTTTTTTGGCGATGATAGGTCTTTACAAGAAAATTTAGCAATTGGTTTTTTGAATCCTAAAGATTTTAGTCGTCTAAGTTTATCCTCCTCTTCTAACATAAAAGTTAAAAGTAAATTTGGTTTTGTTATTTTGAAACCTGTCGAACAAGATAAAGTTCCCCAATCAACTATTTATATTCCAATCTCGATATGGGTAAATCAAATCACTGGAATTTTAAATAATGAAGCTATATATAAAAACATTAAAGTTGATGTAGAAAAAACAGAGGACCCAATAAAATCCATAGAAGAAATTATGAATGATATCAAATAATTCAAAGAACTAAGGTGTTATAGAATGAAAAATCTCATTATTAAAAATGGAATTGTTTATGACCCTTTAAATGATATTGAAGGTGAAGTAAAGGATATATTGATTGAAGAGGGTAGAATTGTTGATAATTTTTCAAATACAACAGATGTAGCTGTAATTGACGCCAAAGGAAAAACTGTCATCCCGGCAGCTATAGATATTCACGCTCATGTAGCATCTCAACAAGTGAATTGGGTTAGATTATTAGGTAAAAAAGATCCAAAAATTTATGAAACATGGAAAGGTCTTGCCCTCGAAAAGATAGCTAAAGATTACATAACAAATGGTTATACAACGATTATTGAAGCAAATGTGTTTCCATCCTTGGCAAAACAAACCATATTCAATTTAAGTCATTTTCCCGTTTTAGATAAAGCCATGCTAATAAATGTTAGCAATTTATGGCCTTTAGAACTAGAATATCAACGAGGGAAAATCGAAGACATGAGTATATTTTTATCAGATTTGTTAGAGAAAATAAAAGGTTTTGGATTTAAAGTGTATGATCCATTTGAATCTGAAAATTGGGATTTTAAAATAATAAGAGATAATTTATCTAGCCAGGGAAGATTATATAATTTTAGCGCATTAGATGTATATAAAACTTTAACTCAATGCAATGAACGATTGAATCTGCCACATTCAATACACGCTCATGTGGAGGGATATGAAAATGAAGAAGGACAAAAAAATCTTTTAGATGTTTTAGAGGAAATCAAGAAACTTGAATTGAAAGTACCAAATAATCGAAATCAGATTTTTCATCTGGCTCACGCCTCATCTTATAACATAAATGGAGAAAATTCAGAGATCATAAGGTTTTTTAATGAGAATCAACATTTTGATCTCGATCTTGGGTGTTTAGGTTTTAATAAAATCAATCCTTTGATTACGTCAGATAGAAGGTTGATAAATTCATTGTCTAAATCCGAAAATAATTATAAGATTATCCGATCCGCTATAGAACTCGAAGGTGATGCATTTGCCACCCATAGAATGTTTGATAAAAATAATAAGAAAGATTGCATTATTTGGGGTAATGCAATCGATTTAGCTTTAAATATTAAAAATAAATACCAAGTACAATTTTCAATTAATTATCCAAATTATGCAAACATAACGGATGTTCCTGAAATATCAACGTGGTTATTAAGTGAACAAGCACGAGGAAAATTTATTGAAACCATGGATCCCTCTTATAAAGCTATTACCAATTTATTAAATACACCTAAGTCATTATCATTTAATGATTTTGTAATCATAACACGAGCAAGTCCCGCAAGATCTCTTGGATTAAATAAAATTAAGGGTCATTTAGGTAATGGTGCTGA
>CAZRIR010000036.1:0-3434 GCA_964600195.1 uncultured archaeon
CCCAAATTTTAAAACAAAAATTGGAACCCACTACATGGTTGGCAATTGCCGGAGGGATTAATAGTGAAACCGCTGCAAGAGCCAAAGAAATAGGTGTTGACGTCATCATTGTCGGAGGTTCTCTTTACAAGTCTCAGAATCCTGAAGAAACAGCAAAAAAAATCAAGGAGGCGATTCGAACAGCAAAACCCGTTTCAACGGATTTATTCAAGAAATATGATGTAGCCCATATTAAAGAAGCATTTATGAAAGTATCCGCTCCTAATGTTTCTGATGCCATGCATAGATCGGGAGAAATGAGAGGCTTGAAACCAGTCTGGATCGGCACTGAAGAGCATCCTTTAAAATTCGTGGGTCCGGCATATACCGTCAGGACTTATGATGGAGATTGGGGCAAGCCTGTCGAAGCAATTGAGGAGGCGGAACCAGGAGATGTCTTAGTGATTGATGCTTGTGAAGGAAACATCGCAGTATGGGGGGAATTAGCATCATGGAGTTGCAAGGTAAAAGGGATAGCAGGTGTCGTCATAGATGGCGCCATTAGAGATATTGATGATATCAGGAAAATTAAATTTCCGGCATATGCGAGACATTTCACACCAACAGCAGGAGAACCACGTGGTTTAGGAGAAACAAACGTGAGTATAGTATGCGCAGGGCAAAAAGTAGAACCTGGTGATTGGATCATAGGAGATGATTCCGGAGTCGTAGTTATTCCAAAAAAGAAAGCCCAAGAAATGGCAAATAGGGCAATAGATGTCCTCGAAAAGGAAAATAGATATAGGGAAGAAATAAAAAGAGGATCAACTTTATCTGAGGTTACTTATTTGAAAAAATGGGAAAAACAGAAATAGGTTTCAATAAATACTTAAAATAACTTAACATCATAATAAATCCTATAATTGCATCGATGTATTGAAATTTTTATTCTTTTTCTCTTAAAAAATTTTAAAATTTTAAAAAAATATTTCAGTACTATTAGATTTTTTTTAGATATGTCCTTAAGAAAAATTACAGCAACAAAATTAATTGAGAAGAAACAAAAAGGCGAAAAAATCGTAACCATTACGTCTTATGACTATTCACTATCAAAAATAGTTGATAAAAGTGGGATTGACTTAATTTTAGTAGGGGACTCTCTTTCAATGGTGATGCTTGGTTATAAAAATACCCTATCAGTAACAATGGATGAAATGATCCATCATACCAAAGCAGTATCACGTGGGGTTACTAATGCGCTTGTTGTTGGGGATATGCCCTTTCTTTCATATAAAATTAATTCTAAAGATGCTGTTTATAATGCAGGGAGATTTATTCAAGAAGGTGGGGCAGAAGCTGTAAAAGTCGAAGGAGGTACAGAAATATGTTCTACTATAGAAGCGATAATTAATGCGGATATTCAAGTCATGGGGCATATTGGTCTAACTCCACAAGCATTTTATAAATTTGGAGGTTTCTTGGTTCAAGGAAGAACTTTAGATGCAGCAAAGAAATTAATTATAGATGCAATTAATTTACAAAAAACAGGAGTATTTTCTATCGTTTTGGAAAGCATCCCATGGCAAATTGCAAAATTAATAACAGAAACAATTGACATTCCAACAATTGGAATCGGAGCGGGACCATATTGTGATGGTCAAATATTAGTTATTCATGACATGCTAGGTATTTTTACGGAGTTTAAACCAAAATTTCTAAAGTATTTTGGGAAGATCGGAGAAGAAATTATGAAAGCATTGACCTTATATCAAACAGAAGTAAAAGAAGAGAAATATCCAGATAAAGAACATTCGTATGAATATCCCCTTAATGATTTTAAAGAAATTAAGGATTGGATGGAAAGTATAGACCTTGATAAAGAATCGGAAAAGTTCTTAGATAAATTAAAATAAAAGGGATTGGAAAAATTGAGCTCTAAAGAGATAAACATCGGATTTATAGGGGCAGGTTCAATTGGTACCTTATTTGGAGGATATTTAGCAATGTGTAAATCCAACAGTTATTCAATAAAAGTAATTCTTTTTGGAAGAGAAGAACATGTCAAAGCGATTAATAATAATGGTCTAATCCTAAAAAAAGACGATATTACTTTTAAGGTAAATGCAAATCTTTTAGCATTTGAAAACATTGATGAATTTAATAAATATTTCATTGAATTTGATTTTATTTTCCTCACTACTAAATCATATGATATTATTTCAGCCATTACCCAATATAAAAAAATTATAGAAAAAAGTAAATATATTGTCATTTTACAAAATGGAATAGGTAATGAGGAGATAGTAAGAAAATATTTTCATGAAGAAAAAATCATTAGATGTGTTACAACAAATGGGGCATTAGTTGAGATTCCTGGAATCGTTATTCATACCGGCTTAGGATACACTAAGATAGGATCTCCATTTAATAAATCGGGACAATCAATAGATCATTTAAAAGATTTAAATGGTTTTTTAAATAAATCAGGTCTTCAAACGGAAATTTCAAATAATATCATAAAAGATTGCTGGGAAAAAATATTTGTTAATATTGGAATAAATGCGATTGGAGCTCTCACTAGACTACGAAATGGTGAATTGGTGAAAAATGAAGGATTAAAATCACTAATGGCTGGAGCAATAAAAGAAGCATTGCTTGTTGCAGATAAAAAGGAGATTGTTCTTTCTAAAAAAGATTATGTAAATTTAACTTATGAAGTTGCTAAAAATACATATCAAAACAAGAATTCAATGCTTCAGGATATCTTAAAAGCGAAGAAAACGGAAATCGATTTCATTAATGGAAAAATTGTAGATTACGCTAAAGAATTAGATATAGAAACACCTATAAATACGGTACTTACCTTATTAATAAAGGGTTTGGAAAAGTAAAATTTCTTACTTATTTAGGATATTAAAAGCTACTTCTTTTTGAGTTTCAATGTAATGCTTTATTAAATCTAACGTATCTTTAATGTTTTTCTGATTATTAAATTCATCAACAATCTTTTTTAATTCAGTCTTATTCATCCCCTTTAACTTTTTTGCAATTTTAATCATTTCTGGCAAGACTCGAATGATGTTATCAACGATGGTAATGTCTGCCCAAATCGCTGTCCTGCTGATAGGATTGAGATCAACAGCAATTACTTTTCTTCCAAGTTTTTTTAATGCCTCAGTTCGATCACCATCTTCTAGGGGAACGAAAACTACATCCGCGATTTTTATACCCTCTGGGTCAACAATTCTTCTATTACTGCTGAGTTCTTGTATTTCGACCATTTTAGATTCATCGGTACCCAGTATTTGCTTAGCTCCAGCTTTTTTTAGCACTGAGGTGATTGCCTCGACTCTTCCTTCTTTTCTATAAAATAGGTTAATTTCAAGTGGAGCAGAAAGCTCATTTGAAAGTTCTACGAGTTCTTCTGGAACTAAAACAGCAGTGTTACCATTAAC
>CAZRIR010000036.1:3534-8059 GCA_964600195.1 uncultured archaeon
TATTTATCTAAAAAAATGAAATTTTGAATATTATTATTATGGTATTTATTCATATTGACCACTTTACATATTATAATCAAAAAATATTAAACTTTTATAATATTAAGATTCTCAAAATATAAGATAATAGAGATAGTCTTTCTCGAGATTAAAATATTCACCATTAGAAAAACAACCACCCGTCAGAATTGATACCATGCAAGAAAAAGGAATGGAAAAAGAAGAAATATTAAAGATCCTTGATAACAAGCTAAAAAGCGATTATACTTATGATATGGGGTATATTTTGGGATCCATGTGTACTACCCCCTTAGATTTTGGAAAGGAAGTGTACATGAAATACTTGGATAAAAATTTAGGAGACCCCGGACTATTCAAGGCTACAGCAGACTTAGAAAATGAATTAATTGCAGAAATTGGTGAATTATTTAATGGAAAAAACATCACAGGAACAATAACGACTGGTGGTTCTGAAGCAAATATAATCGCCATGAGAATTGCTAAAAAGACACGTCCTGACATTAAAAATCCAGAAATTATTGTCCCTGCTTCTGCTCACATGTCATTTGAAAAAGGTGCCGATTTAATGGGTGTTAAAGTGCTGAAAGCAGATCTAAAAGATAATTTTGAATTAGATCTTGAACATTTTGAATCTTTAATTTCAAAAAATACATGTGGAGTAGTAGGTGTAGCAGGTACTACATCTCTCGGTTTAATAGACCCCATAGAACAAATTGGTGAACTAATAGAAGGAAGGGATATTTTTTTTCACATTGATGCTGCTTTTGGAGGATTTGTATTACCTTTTTTAAAAGAGATGGGATATAAAATTCCTCCTTGGGATTTTAGTGTCAATTCAGTATGTTCAATAACAGCGGACCCTCATAAAATGGGCTTGGGAATAATTCCATCTGGAGGATTTTTTCTAAATGATCACTCAATCTTACAGCAGGCTGGGTTTGAGATTCCTTATCTCGCAGGAGGAGGCTTTAAACATTTTCATATTGTTGGTACTCGACCTGGAGGTACTGCCATTGCTTTTTGGGCAATCATGAAATATTTAGGAATTGAAGGTTATAAAAAAATCGTTAAAAATTGCATGGATAATACAGAATATTTAGCAAAAAGAATCTCAGAACTAAACGGGATAAAATTGGCAGCAAAACCCGTCATGAATGTTTTAGGAATAACAACAGAAAATGGAAAAAGTATATGTGAGCTGGACGAGGAATTCCGAAAGAAAAATTGGATGCTTGGTAAGTTCACGGAATTTAATTTAATTAGAGTAGTAATCATGCCACATGTGAGAAAAGAACATTTAGATCGTTTTTTAGAAGATTTAAACAAGCTTATTAAAAAGCTTAATATATGCTAAAGCAACTCTCATCTTTAATTAACCAAATTGTTTATTCACTCAATTTAAATAAGGTATTAATATTATTATAAAAAACATTCTCTAACGTTTCTTTATTTAAGTTTAAGCAGGTTATTTTATTAATTTCAAGATCAGGAGCATTTGCAGCTGGAGCATCAGATCCGTAAATTACTCGATCAGGACCTATTGCTTTAATTAGTGATAATATTCCATACGGAATTGATGTGGATGTTTCAAAATAAACATTACTTAGTTTAGAGAAGTATCGAATGCAATTAATACAATGTTCCATGGTATGTGCGGCGTGACCAATTATCAATTTCAAATTTTTATACTTTTTAGCTAGGTTATAATGATTCTTTGCTCGAACCGGTTTTTGAAAAAAGAATCCCGAACCAGAATGGACATATAAAGGAACATCATGCTCAATACAAAATTCTGCTAAATGAAGGAAATCTCCTGGAACTTCGAGAAGATCCACGCACCACTGTGTTTTAACACCTTTAAAATGATTTTTCTCAATATATTGCTCTAATAGTTTCCAATCATCTTCTGTTGCAATCTTCGGATTAAACCAAAAAAAGCCAAACAATCGATTGGGATTTTTTGATATGATTTGTCTTAATACCTCATGATCATATTGTTTTTCTCTTAAAAATTCATTCAAAAATTCAGTGTCATTTGTATTTTTATTCGTTCTGAGAATAGCATTGAGGTTTGCTGCTTGATTCAGTGTAGTTACGGCAGCCTTATCAATTCCATATCTATCCATGAAGCTTATCAAACTCTCGTCTCTAGGTTTAAATCTACCAATGAAATGCAAGTGTCCATCAAATATTTTTATTCCATCAATCATGTTTGAGATATTTAGCACATATTAGTATACGAGTGAATTCTATAACTAACTAAATCTACTAATTCTTATCATATTTCATATTTTATTATTTAAGGTTATAATTTAAATATCATTTTTTTCCTTGAATCTGAACATAAATATTTCGATTTCGCGGACCATCAAATTCTGCAAACATTATTCCTTGCCACGTTCCTAATACAAGCTTTCCTTCATGGATTAATACATCCAGAGCGTTTCCTATTAATGATGTTTTAATATGAGCATCGGAATTTCCCTCAAGATGAGAAAATCCATAATTTTTTGGAATTAATTTCCTTAAATACTTGATTATATCCTTTTTAACGACAGGATCCGCATTTTCATTAATAGTTATACCTGCGGTAGTATGTGGAACGAAAACTCGGCAAAAACCTTCTCTAATTCCGGACTTTTTTACTAAATTATTGATCTCATTTGAAATATCTATTAAAATTTCTCTCTTTGGTGATTTAATATTTAACTGGTTAAAGATCATTTTCAATTCATAGCAATTATAGTTATAAATAATTGATAGACGTAAGTTAAATTATAATTATCGATTTATTAATCACTTTATTTTAATGATATCTTTAATAATAAACTTGAACCAATAAGGAAACGTTCAAAAAAAAGATAAATTGAAAAGAATGGAAAGAGATATCCTTACAGTCAAGATCCATAAAACTATTTAATAAATCATTTTCCTTTTAGCGTGATATTCTCTTCTGAAAATCCTTCTTCTATCAATAATTTTTTTAACTTGAAACGATGATCTCCCATCAGTTCTACTTCATTATCTCTTACAGTTCCTCCAGAAGCAACTTTTTTCTTTGCTTTTTTTAGAAATTCTTGCAAATTTGTACCAGAATCTCCTTCAAATGAAATGACTGTAACTGTTTTGCCCCATTTTCTCTTATCAAGATAAATGGTTATTTGAAGCTCATCGATAAAAAGACCATCGCACAGGCACATATCTTTACCCATGCCACATTTCGGACAAATATCGTTTTCGTTAATAAGCTTTAATCCCGTATTTTTTAATTAAGAATTAATTTTTATTTATCATATCATAATAAATAACTTTCTCATAAAAACCTTAGCTATTCCTCTTTTAAATCAAATTACTTAAATTGGATTTAAGATCTACCTTTATATACTAATGAAGGAGAATACCTACTAATTCAAGAATTTTGGCACTATTCCTTCCCAGTATTTGTCCAAAATATTGGGTTTTTTTCTTTTTTTAAATTTTCAATTCTAGTTCGCATCTTAAGAGCTGTTACAGCTTGAACAGACTCTTTAATACTATGAAAAACAGGAATGTTTGATAATTCCAATGCTTCAATAATCAATCCGTACTTCTTTATATAAGGAATAAAGCAGATGATTGGTTTTTTTTCCTTAGATGCAATATTTGAGATTCTTCTCCCGATTTGAAATGAGATCGATGGTGTATAGGGCAATATAAGAAGGATGATGCATTCAATTCTTTGAATTTTTGATAAATATTGTATAACATTTTCAATATCTTCATCTTGCGCGGAGCCTGTAAGATCTATAGGATTGGCAAAGGATCCGATTGATCTTACTGTAGAGGTTACCAATTCTTTCATTTCATTTTGCTCTTTTTCTGTAAAATTTACCGATTTTAAACCATATCTTTTGAGTAAATCGGCGCAAATAACCCCATGACCTCCAGAAATAGATAAGATTGCTACATTACCATAAGTAACTTTATTTTCTCCAAAAGGTTTTTGTTTTTTACTTAAAACATCGAATAATTTCAGATAAGTGTGCAATAAATTTTCTGAGCTAGGTTGAATTATTAAATATTGTTTTAATGCACCGGATAGAACTTTATTGTTCGCGGATAAACTTGCAGTGTGTGATTTTGTCGCTTCTTTTCCTGCTTCAGTGATCCCTCCAAAAAATGTAACAACAATATCTTTAGATTTTTTTGCTGCTTGTAAGAATTCTCTAGCTCTATTTTCTTTGAACCCTTCCAGATAAAAAGCGATGTTTTTTGTATTTTCATCTTGTGTACTAAAGTACTCCAATAGCATTGTTTCATCTACCACCGCTCGATTTCCAATAGATACTGCCGTGGATACACCAATGTTAATTTCTTTAAACTTATGGAAAAATTGATCCACCAACACACCTCCTGATTGGCTAATAAGCGCAACAGATCCTTTAGGGGGACGAGTTATTCGTTCTGTTGGCATGAAAATTGTATCAATTAGGGGAGGTGAATATATACCAATACAATTTGGACC
>CAZRIR010000036.1:8159-10913 GCA_964600195.1 uncultured archaeon
CCTTCAGGATGGATGCCATAAGTTTTCACGTTCATTTCAAATTGATTTTTTGCAAAAACAATTCTACCAGGGCTCGTTGGATTCTTTTTGCTTATTCCAACAACAGCCATTGATTTAGGTTTGAATAATTTGTTTAAATCCATAATATTTCATTCGATTATTATTTAGTTTATTCAAGTCAGAATGGTATTTTAAAATTTAAAAAAATATATAATATTTTTTTGTGTAGATATTTTTTGTATATTCTTTTAGATCCTCCATTATTAAAAATATTTAAGGATAGGGATTTTAAAGTATAAATTTTGAATAAACAATAAAATTCAATTAAAAAAATTAATAAAAAAATAGATTGTATAAATAGTTTATTTTTGAAGTAAATATTCATTCATTTCCACGAAGGAACTCGTTCTTATCAATGCTGCTTTTAGGAATTGGAATCCAATATCATATGTGCTTCCATCTCCACCAATATGGATGACGTAAGGAATTTCATTCTTGTACAAACCTTTATATTTGAGGATTTTTTTCGTTGTGGAAATTGCGTCTGCAATAGTTGCTCCAGATTCGAATAAATGGTGTACCCATGGAACTTTCCATGAGGTTACAAAATCTTTAGATGTTGAAACTTCCGAACAACTCGTATTATTTACATATATGATATTTTTTCCTGCTACCGCTGTCGCCGCTGTTGCCATCTGATTTAAGACCATGCCTGCTCCACAACCAGGGCATAATCCGTGACCTGGATGGAGATGTTCTTGATGTTCAAGAGTCTTCCGATCAACTTTATAAAAGTCAATGGGTTTTTCCGCTCCGAATTTATCAATTAACCCCTTCAACTTGTTGTTGCGCTGTTCGGTATAATAAATAATTTCATCAATGTTTTTCTCTAAAAACTTTGGTTTAAAGAGATGCCTAAACCGACCCATGGACTTCAGATAATCGACAAATTTGTCCTTATCGATGTCTAATCCCCGGTAATAGCTAAATGTTGGAATGCCATCCTCTACCCTTATGGTATAAAGAGGCCAATATCCGCAATCTGTTGCCAATTTTGAGATTTTTAACGCGTCTTTAGCATCATGTCTCCAACCACGCATGCAGTCAGAATAGGATTGGATGAACGCGGAACCATTTGATTTTAAAGCATCAGCCATCTTTCCCATAAAATCTGCGGGATATGCTGGATTGGTTGTTGCTAAAAACAATTTTTTAGTGCCATAGAATCCAAAAGGTGTGACAAGATCTTGCTTGACACCTACTTTTCCGGGTATTTTTTCACCTGCGGGTCCAGTTGTCGTGCTTGCATAGGGAGGAGTCCCTCCTGATTCTTGAATTCCAGTGTTCATGAACGCTTCATTGTCATAATTTAAAAACAAGACATTAGATTTTTCTTCTCTCTTTAGAATATCTTCAAAATTGATTATATTTCTTTCTGGCTTGCTCATTTTTACAATTGCACCTCATGAATTTTATTTATGGATTCTCTAGCACCAAGATACGTATATAATTGGCCTTTCATGTCTATTACATGTTTCATCTTATTCTTAGCAATATCTAATTCGTCTCTCGTCACATCTCTACCACCTAATCCTACTATATAACTTCTAAATAAAGTTCCTAAAGGATATAGTGCTGTAGCTATGGATGCTGAAAATGGTGGTAAAAGATTATTGAGGGAATCCGATTTTTCTAATATAATTAATTTTTCAATGTTATGCTCCTGGATTATTTTTTGTAATTCCTCATAAGGGAATGGACGGTATGTACGGATTTTTATCAACCCGATGTCTTCATTTTTAGTCATCCAACTAATTATGTTTCCACACATCGATCCCATTGTGATAAATGCGGTTTTTGATGAATTATCTAGATTATAAGTCTCTATTGAGTTATATTCTCTTCCCGTTGCTTCTTTAAAAAGTTTAAATGCATCATCAATCATTCCTAAAACTGGTTTTTTTGCAATATCCAAACCCAATCTTCCTTCCATGAAGAAATCTGGAGTTACAATTCCACCCCATGTTCCAGGGTTTTCTGGATCAATAATATGTCGTTTTTTTTTCGGAGTCAATTTCCTAACGGTCTCATCAGGAATAAGTGTTAATTGTTGAACTGAGTGCGATATGATGAACCCATCGTGAACAAACATGGTTGGAAATAGGGAATCTTCTGAAATCATAACAGATAGTATCGCTGCGTCATAAGTTTCTTGTACATTTTCAGATACGATACAGTTCCAACCAAAATCGGTTAATACAAATTCCCAAGAATTCCATATTGATAAATTTGGTGCATTAAAAGCTCGTGCAGAGATCATCATTGTTAAAGGAAGTCTCCATCCAACGGGCATGGGTAATGCTTCCGCCATGAGTAAATATCCTTGAGAAGCAGTTGCAGTAAAAGTTCGTGCTCCCGCCGCACATGCTGCAGTAGAATAACTCATTGCAGCTAGCTCTGATTCAACATTAACAAATGCAGCTTTTAATCTTCCTTGATTGACTACATCTGATAGACCTTCTACAGATTGAGTCTGAGGCGTTATTGGAAAAGCACATATAACATCTGGATCTGTCTGGGTCACACCTCCAGCAACGGCATAATTACCAATCATTGCAGTTTTGATTGGTTTTTTAATGTCCTTGAAAAATAATTTCATTGGTTCAATACTCATTCATTTCACCTCATATTTCGGGCACGGCACATGAACCTGGCCCCTGTTTTGCTTCTTTATGTATGGCATCTACAGGACAG
>CAZRIR010000037.1:0-3909 GCA_964600195.1 uncultured archaeon
TAGGTATTTTCAATTCTTTTTTATACAATAAAATAAAAAATGCTAGAGTAAACATAAAAATTATAAATGAAATGGTCCCAACATTAATAAAAAATTCAATGAAAGAAATCCCCGCATATGTTGTAATTAATATATTAGGAATCGAAGAGATTGAAAAAAATGTTCCTCCAATATTAACCAATACTGCTTGTGTTAAAATATACGGAGATGGATCAATATTCAATATTCTTGAAATGGTAATAGTTAAAGGAATTAGAATAATAACTGTTAAAATATTATTTAGCAATGCAGATAATAATACGGTCAATGAACATAATATTATCAGTAATAATACAGGTTTTCCTTTTGAGAATTTTATTAAGCCAATAGATATGAATTGGAAAGTACCTGCTTCGTTTGAAATAGCTACAATCATCATCATTGCAAGTATTAATATTAGTGAATGTAAGTTTACATAACCTTCGGATTTAGTACCAAATAATAGATCAATTATTATTGAAAAATCATAACCCTCAATAAAAATTAAAACAAAATAAGTAATAATTGCTCCAATTAACGCAGCAATCGCGCGATTTAATTTCTCTGTTACTATTAAAAAAATAACACCGATAAAACATGCTACAATTATTATTATACTTAAAATCATTAGAGATCTCTCGAAAACTTTTTTTTATAGAGAATAATTAGATTTAATTTGAATTATTTATAAAAAAATTTTCTATAATTTATATGTGATAAAAATAAAAGAAAAAATATTCAAAATATAATATTGTAATTATATCTTTTAATGATTATAATTAAAAACTGAGGTGTAGACATATGGGAACAAAAGTAAAAAAAGAAAATGTTAGGAAGGTTAATTTCTTGATGGGATTGATAGTTATTATTATATCCATTTTAGTTCTAATTTTTTCTTTTCAAGCAGTAGTAACTTTATTATTTATACTTGCAATATCGTTGTTCATTATTGGACTAGCTAGAGTAATTAATGGATCATCTAATGAAAAATTCCCAAATTCTGTTAGAGCTTGGAAAGTAATATCTGGTGTATCAGCGATTATAATTAGTATATTAGGAATTATTTTTCTAATTATTAATCCAGAATTGTCAGTGAATATTACAATATTTGTATTTGGAATTGCTCTACTGTTAATTGGTATTGGTAGGGTTTTAGCGGGATTAACTCAAAATAAATTTGATAATTGGTATCGTTATTTACTCACAATAGTAGGTATCTTTACCATTATCTTGTCAATAATTGTAATCATCTATCCCAGCATCGGATTGATGATAATTGTTATTATGTTAGCATTACCGATGCTATTAAACGGATTGTTAAAAATGATCTTAGGAATTATTGACAAGGATTAATCCTTTTTTTTTTCCACTATAAACTTATCACATAAATATTCAGATTCTAATGACTCTAAAAAGGACAAGGCCTATGTTATAGAGTTCTACATGAATAATTAAACATTATAATAATGAAGCGTATTATTATATATATTAAAAGTTTATTCAATAAAAAATCTCTATCAGTGATGAAATGCCTAAAAAAGAGCTCATCATTTTTGATGCTAATTTTTTCATAATGTCTCGCGCTGTCCAAGCAAGAAGCCTATTAAAAAATTTAAAAAGTGCCAAGGACGATTTAAATATGGAATATTATATTTCCGAGGTCGTTTTTAATGAGATTAAAGCTGCTGAAAATTATAAAAACCGATTCAAGCAGATTGTTGATGTGCAGCTTGTTGAAATCTCCCAAATAGGTGAAATAAAAACAATTCTTCATGATTACAGCATAAGGTTCCCTGCTCAGGACCCAGATCTTTCGCTCCTCGTTATTGCAAAAAATTTAATTGAAAACAACGATAAAGTAAAAGTACATCTTGTAACTGATGATTTTAAATTAGTTAAAAATGCAGGTCTTATCTTCAAAACAAAACTTAATATTCTTTCTCCTCCAAGTTTTTTGCTAAAATTAAATAGAAGCGTCACAAATTCACAACTACGTAATTATTTCAAAAATTTATGGAAGAGAAGTCTTAATTATACCTTAAAATATGTGTTAGAACGACGTGAAATATATCCTGCAGAGTCGAAAATACTGTGGTTGATGGAAAAAGCTATATCTGTAACTGAAAGTAGTATCATAAGTTCCGATGCTGAAATTGAAGAATCAGAAAAAGCAGTGAGATTTGAGATTGGAGCTTCAAAATATGCTAAGGAAATTGAATTAGCTGAAAAATATATTGAAAACCAAGCAATTCCCTCAAGTCAGGAGGAATTAATCTCAGAAGTTTTATCATTCTTAGAAAATTTGAAAATCTCTCGTGAATATCTAAATAAAGCTCGGGATGAAGTCATTAAAAACGAAAATCTCAATGCTGTAAAACTTCTTAAAAAAGGAACTGGATTTTTAGTCTCACTTCTTCAGGTCGCTTCTGGACAATTAGAAAACCGGAAAAATTATGAAATTATTCAACAAATAATATGTCAAGAAATAAGCAAAATGGAATTTTTACGGGCATTTATTTTTGTTTCTTTAGGTAAAATCAGCAGTGCAATTGATTCACTTGAGTACGCAGCATTATTTTCCACTATGATACATAACTACATGACCGGCTTGACGCTTAATTACATTAAAGCTTTAATACTTTTATTTCATGGTCTATACAATTCTGCAATTATGCAATATAACTTTACAGAAGAACTTGCAGAGATTTATGAAGATAACAAGCTCAAGTTAAAATGCGGTATTGGTAAAGCTATTGCTTATTTTATCCAAGGTGAGAACCGTGATATGGCAATGGATATCATGGAGGAAATTTCGAATATGGCTCTTGATGAAAATTATAAAGATGCACTAATAGTATTTAGTGAACTCGGTGATTATTTTTTGGCATTAGGACACTCTCAAATTGCTGCTAATTTATATAATCAAGCATTAGAAATTGCTATTGATTACCACCTAGACCACAAAGCAGAAATCTTGATAGAAAAATTAAAACGTTCATATATTGCAACAGTTCTAGAAGGTTATACTACAGAGGATATTGGTCAGAAAATCGATGTTTTATTAGATAAGGCATATTCTGTAAAAGATGTAGAGAAATATAATGAACAAATCAAAAAAATAGCAAGTTTTAATATCCTCTTTTATAAAAAATTCGAGTATATAACGGGAAAAAAGAAAATTATACCTTATAATAAGCTTCCAGAAGAATTGAAGCATGATTTTTTAGAAGCAGTTCATTTCGAGAAATTAAAAGATAGCGATGATCTATATTTATTCATAGTCTCACATTATGAATTAGGTCTCTTAGGAATAAAATTAAAAACTAAGGAATCTATAATAGGTATCGCAGAAAATTATAAGTTAAAAATTAAACCAACTGCTAAAGTAAAGATCTATGAACCTGATGCAGCTTTAAAAGATGTATATTTAATCAGGGCGATTATTGAGATTACTGCTTTAGATCAATGTGAAATTGTCTATTCATTACCATCATTTTTTAAACAGCTGAATTTATAAAAAATTTAAAGAGAGAAATTATCTCTTTTTTTTTTGTGAATTAATAGATAAAAATATCATCAATGAGTTAAAAATTCAAGAACCTTTACGCAAGTTTTTATCTCTTTGTGCTACCTGATGTCCATGGACCGCACAGCTTATGCAATAATATTTTTTTGTTTGACCACTCATGATTAACGCGCCAGACTTCTTGAGTTCACCAAACATCCTTGCATCAACTAAAGATGTTCGACGAGTAACTGCTTTAGCCTTACTGCGAGGAACAAACCTGCCACATTTAGAACATTGAACTTTATTGTAATTTCCTTTACTGCTCCCTGTTTTTCCACCACTTTTTCTCTTCTTTGGCATTGCTCCACCTCCTTTTCTATGTA
>CAZRIR010000037.1:4009-10876 GCA_964600195.1 uncultured archaeon
GTTTTTCCACCACTTTTTCTCTTCTTTGGCATTGCTCCACCTCCTTTTCTATGTAATTACTTTAAATAAGAATAGTCCTTGAATAATAAAATCTATTAGACCTTAAATATTTTGTCTTCTTGTAATAGACTTAATTTTAACAGTTAATCAAGGTAAACTCATCCCCTATTCTCTTAATTACATTTTATTCTTCCCTACTTCGCCCAAACTTTTAAAAGTAAAGATAAATCTCTGTAATACAGTTACTATTAATAAGAAAGAATATACGATCATTATACTGGGGAAAAATAAAGTAAAGTGATTTCCTGTAAGAACACCTGAGAGATAATAAATCCAACATTCAAGGATGAGACCGAACCATATGAACAATATCCTTTCTGCTCTTTCCATTATTCCTATACCTTTCATCTGAACTCCCTCATTTTCTGCTTTAGAACGTACGTACGAAATCATGATAGAGAAAAATAAAAGAATAAATCCTAAAAAATAATTTAATAATCCTCCATAAATTAATCCTAAAATAATCATTGCATCTGAAAGACGATCTAAATTAGAATCTAAAAAAGCACCAGATTGAGAATCCAATCCGTTTTTTCTAGCTACAGACCCATCAAGAACATCAAGTATACCTGAGATAATAATAAAAACTGGAGCTAACCAGGCGAAATATATATTATGTATCGTCCCTATAGCAAGAAAAAATGCGGCAATTAGAGAACTTAAAAATCCAATATAAGATATCCGATTTGGAGTGATATTATGTCTTGCACAAAATTCTACAGGACGACGAGCTAGTTTTAAAACAATATTATTCTGTCGAGTTCTTTTTTTATTTTTTTTCTCAGAACTGCTCAATTTTATTCAAAGACTCCTGAATGTGGATTAAAATATAATATTAGAATGAACCACTATGTATAAAAGTTATTTGTTAATTTTCAAATATAGGATTATCAATCGAATAATTGAACTTGCTAAGTATGATGTTGTCCCAAAATTTATTTTCGGTATATTAAGCTCTTTGAATTCATCAGAATCGAGAAAATCTCCCGTTTGATTTCCTATTATAAATAAAGTTTTCTCATTTTCAAAATTTTCAACTTGCTTGAAAAAATCTTGGCCACCTTCTTCTAAAATGACTGCTGAAAAACCCTTTTCTAAAAAATTTTTAATTGCATTGAATATCCCTACGTCCGATACTTTAACGTTTATTAGTGGATTTTCTGGAATCTTTTGTAATTGATGTTTATTGTTGATGAGTTCTACAAAATAATCTGTGAGTTTTAATTCGTTTTTTGGAAAAATTTGATAATTTAATAATTCAGAATCAAATATAAACGTCCCATAGTTATCTAAAAATATCCAAATTTGCGTATCTTCATAAAAATTATTCAGATTTAATAAAGCAGATAAGATACATCTTGATATAACGTCTAATCTACCTGAAGATCCAGGGATATTCTTAATTGTATAGTTACTTAATTCAATTGTACCTGATCTGATCAGGAAAATCATTATAATCAAAATTTTATAGTATTGAAATTAACTTGCTGGAAATAGCAAATCGATATTTAGTATAATAAATCATGGGTTTATTATTTTTTTTTTTGTAATATTGGTTAATATGGATGAAATTGGTATGAAAACGAAATAAATATATTATGCTCCGATATATTAAGATTTCACTGCTCTTTAGGCAATTTTAGTTATAGTATTAGTTAAAATTTTATATTGAAATTTATTTTTATAGAGTATATCAAAAATTTTTCTAACTTCTAAATACAATGCATTTAGTTCTCACGTATTTTAATCGAATCAAAGGACCATCGATTTATTTATCTTTTCCAAATGCAGAATTAGAAGATGACATCATACACAGGCTCATGAAATTCTTCGATTTAGATATCAATGAGACCTTTTTTGAAATCGTGCTTATCAATAGAAAAAAAAGAATTCTTAATTTATATTTCGAAGTTCAATCCGAATGGGCTCGAGGGAATAGAGAGATGGCCATGCTATCTCTTATCATGAAAATTGAATATGATTCGCGACTCACGTGGTCTTTTTTAGTAGATGCGACTCAAAAAATTATCAGTACACCTCATATTTTTAAAGCTTTTTACAAGTTTGATGATTTTCGGGAGGATGACATAGAAATTGACGTGAGATATGAAACTATAAAGAAAATTTTACTCAATTGCTTGACAAATTTAATTGAAAGAATGGAATCCCAGTGAAAATCTTTTTATGTTCTACATGTTATATGTATATTGGGAAGCAATGAAGGAATACCTGCATTATCGAGGACTTACATGATGCTGAGATGATTGTAAGTGCAAAGAAATGCAAACATCCTGAGTTTAGTAATCATTACTTGCAAGCAAAATGGGCTCTTTACCTAGCAAAGGTGAGTACCTACGCAATGAGGTGTGAGTCAGCACCCAGATTGCAAACAGATTATGTCCCAAAAAAGGCATGAAAATTATCGCCTGGCACGAGAGAACATTTCTGATTTTTGGTATTCCCTATAAATGAAGAAATTGTGTTAGTGGATCAGGCAACAATACATGCTGATTTTATCTCATTTTAATAAAAGAAGGAGTTTCAATTTTTAAATAATAAAGTTAGGAACCCAAATCCTCAGATAATATATCTTTAATTTCTTTGCTAATTGTATCCTTCTCTTGTTTTAAATAAGTTTTTAAAACCTTGGTAATTATAGGAGCATATTTTTTCACAATAGCGCGAATGAATCCTATTTGTGCGTTTGGATCTGTCGCAATACATAACACACCATTTCCAGTTTTAGCTGAAAAAATCATTCCATCTTGATATTCTGTAATTTGAATCCTTATACCTCCATAACCAAGAATCTGGCCCTGTTCTTCATTTGCAATAAATACTGCGCTCCCTATGGCACCAATCTTTTCTACAGTTGTGGCATTATCACGAAAATGAAATTTAGATTCACTTAAAATGGTTATTCCCGTATCATCTACTATTAAAACATGAATCAATCCCGCTGTACTATTTATAATTGTCCTTAAAATTTTCTTTAAAATCTGCTCATCACGAGAATAACTCAATTCTATCAACTCCTTAAAAATAAAATTTCAAATTTTTATAGAAAAATTCAAACTATCATTTTTATAGTAAAATTATCAGAACCAAACTCAAATTTTTATTCTAAAATCCTAAAAAAAATGCATTTAAATAAATTTAATTGAAATAGTATTAGTTATCCTTATCTGCACGGATAAAAATTAGGGAGTGCAATCATTAAAAAATATCTTGAAAAGATAAAATTTTATTCAATTGTTTATATTGACATCTAATTTTGCTAGATTTATCTTTTTTTAGCAAGAGAATTAATAATACATTTTTTCTATCATCTAAATCTCTAATAACTTCAATATATTCCGAATTTTTGTTTTTTCTTTTTTTTTCTGCTATTGCTGATAATGCGATCTTGTTTGCATGTAAATAATGTCGATTTTTTTTTGGAATTCGAGCTGATATTATGAATCCATCTTTATCACAGATTACTCCTGCTTGATAATGTTCAGATAATTTTCTTTCTAAATCATAAAGGAAATAATCTACTTGATTATTGCTTAGTAAAACATTTTCCATAGTTTCTCCACCAAATTAAATAAAATTTTCACGCTTGTGTTAAATTTACTAAAATTCTACAATATAAACTGATATAATATACAGATATATGTATAATACTAGTATTTATTTCATGAGGAAGGAATTTTAGTCGCTATATATCTTAAAAAAAAACCAATGATGATGTAGTGAAAAAACCTATATGGGAAAAATAAGGAAAAATTCATCCTATTTCTTTTTTAAAGAAATTGCTAAATTTAAACTTTCGACCAATTCTGAAAGACGGTTTCGAACTGTTACCTCCGTTACACCAGCAATTTGAGCAATATATCTCTGAGTTCGCCTCTCTTTTGCTAAAATGGAAGCAGCATAAATTGAGGCCGCACATAGTCCAACTGGAGCTCGACCAGAGGTAAGACCTCTCCTTTCAGCTTCCGCTATAATTTTTTTTGCTAGTTTTTGACATTCATTACTTAATTCTAATTCAGAGATAAAACGAGTTAAAAAATCCAATGCTTTTGTTGGATTCAAGTTTAAATCCAATTCCGAAGTAATAAATCGAAAAGATCTTCCAATCTCTTTTTTATCTACACGAGCAACCTCTGAAATTTCATTTAATGTACGTGGTACTTTAAAACGACGACATGCTGCATATAAACTCGCAGCCGCAACACCCTCGATACTTCTTCCCCTGATTAAATGATTTTCAACAGCATCACGATATATTTTTGCCGCACTTTCTCGCAAGTTTTTTTGAAGGTCAAGATTTGAAGCCATGCGATCTAATTCACTTAAAGCAAAAGTCAAGTTTCTTTCAGTGGCATCCGATATGCGGATTCGACTCTGCCACTTTCGAAGCCGAAAAATCTGTCCTCTTAGTTTTGCAGGAATCTCCTTACCAAAAATATCTTTGTTTTTCCAATCAATCATGGTACTCAGCCCTTTATCGTGAATCATATATGTCATGGGTGCTCCTGTTCTCGTTCTTTTCTTCTTTTGATCCGAATCGAATGCCCGCCATTCAGGACCGCGATCAATATGTTTTTCTGAATGAATCAATCCGCATTGTTCACAAACGGTATATCCTCTATTCTCATCAAAGAATACATTTTTACCACATTCAGAACAAATTGTTGATTCACTATTTAATTCTTTGTTTTTTTCCTTGCTTGAAAGATTCCAACTCGTAATGCTTATCACCATTCAAGGCATTAACTATTATTTTGATAATTTTATGTAAAGATTAGAGTTCTTCTCGAATATCTGATTAGAAGCAGTTTTTATAGAGACAAATGGTAAATCAATTGGTCCAAAAATATCTTTAATCCGGCCAATTTCTTCGTAATCTATATTATAAACTGGTTTTTTTATTATTTTTTCGAGATTTCGATTCCATTTTTTCGCTCTGAATATTTCATGTTTTTTCGATCGACCAATGTAGAAGAGCGATAATTTTGTCCAATTCTTCAAATTTGTCAATATCTCGAGTTCTAGAGTTAAACTATTTTATGATAAATTAGGATTAAATATAAATATAATCATTCATCATGAAATATTTATAAAAAGCATGCATTAATTTGGAGTTTAATATTGCCATTCGTTCATTTTTCATTTATTAACGAATTAAATTGGTACAGGATTTAGAAAAAAATACGAATTCTCATAACAATATAATGATAAATAATTACCAAATAATAAAAAATGTTATTTCTGAATAATGAACAGTGTTGATTTCACTAATCAAATTTCGAAAATAGATCATTTGGTTAATTAAATCAAACAATGAAACTTCCCAAATTATTAATTTTTAATAAAATATGGGTTAATCATAGCATTTTTGAAAGTTATATATCTCCTTGCATTCACATTCATGGCTACTGAAGTCCAACTTGGTGATATCTTGGTTTATTACAAAACTTTTAAGCATATTTTTCATTGATTCATTACATTCTCTTTTTAAACAATTATGAATGCCTCTTTTAGTTCCAGCGCCAGATGGATCTGAAACAATTCTACATCTTTCAAGATCTGCATCGTTTATTGAATTTTGAAGGCAAGTAAAGAGAGAGTAAAACCAAGGGGGGCGATATTGATTTCTATACCATAAATACTCCACTAAAGAACCCGTTTGAATATTTATTGGATTAACAGAAATTGTATTAACTCCTAAATCTATACAATATCGTATTGAACTGGAACAGTCATCTATTGCACTCATTTCATTGAGGAATGGAGGCTTAAAAAGTAAATAGGTTCTAATCCCAATTTTAAATTGTTTGCATTCCTCAACGACTTCCTCGAAATTTTCTAATTTTAAACCTTTATTAATATATTGATTTCTAACATGATCATCAACACTTTCTAGCCCAATTCCAATTTCAACATGCTTATTTTTCAAGGTTTTTTCAATCTCTTCAAGCTTATTAGGAGTTATAAATTCTACTCTCGATTCTATTACAACTTCTTTAATTTTCTTTAATTCACTGATCCTATCATAAATTTCTTTTCGTGCATTTTTAGATATTTCATTATCATCAAAAAATGAACCCGAATTAAATATTTTTAAAATATAATTATTGTCATCTTTCTCTATAACTGTTAATTTATTTTCAAGAGCATTATTAAACTGATTTATTACCATGTCATCATCCACTTTTTGAATACTAGCATCTTGGATGTATCCACACATTGAACATCCCCCTTTTTTACTTAAAGCCCAATTACAACCATTAGTGCGTATGATTATCGTGAATTCCTTTCCAATTTCATCTCGAAGCCTATCTTCTTTGATCCAAAAACTGATAGGTCTATTTAATTGTTCGCGACTTAGAATCTTCCTTTTTTGAATTGCTTTATGCCTTAATAAATAAATTTTTTCAGCCAAATTTCCCGAAGATTCATTTGAGCTTTTCATATATGCTTATTATCCTTCCTGTACTAGTTTTTTTTATAAAATAAGATCCAACAATCATCTTCCCTACACCAATTATATTCTTCATATTCTTATCTAATACAATTACATGAGAATTTGGCAATAAATTCTCACTATATTCTAAAATTCCAGGACGAAATACCGTGCTTCCATTTATCCTTTCACCATCAAAAACTATAGTATTAGTTTTATTCATTGATGGTTGCAATTTTTGCGCACCTTTTAAGGTTAAGAATATTTGTCCCCACTCTTTTTTAAAAACACCAATTAAGCCTTTTTTTTGGCCATCAATAATATTTATGTGATTTTTATTTCTTGCTTGTTTA
>CAZRIR010000038.1:0-9651 GCA_964600195.1 uncultured archaeon
ACCATAAAAAATTGGTCCAATCATGATTAAAAAAAAGAATAATAATATCAGGAATGTTAGAAATGGTTCCATTCCTGAATTTGTTAATAAAAGAAAAAGTAAAAGGAAAAATGCTATATATAGGACAATAATAATAGTTTTATTCCTTTTAGAATGCTTTTTAACTGCATCATTTGCCTGATCATTCATAGAGACACATTCCTATAATATTAAAATAATTAATAACATCATGAAAATTTTTTAGTGAGATAATCTCTTGCTTCCATCACGTAATTCTTATCAATTTTAGAGACTATTTCTTTTTCAATTTCTTCCGAAACAATATCTTCTTCAACTTTAAATTCAATTTCAGAAAAGTCTCTATTCATGTAAAATGGTGTATATTCAGTTCCAGAACCTTGAAAAAACTTGAAGAAAAACTCATAAAAATGCAATCTTAAATTATTAACAAAAGAAATTAATCCTTCGAAAACTATCACTATTGCATTACCTAAAATCAGGACAATAATTCGTGCTATTTCAAAAAAACCACCTGGTGAAATTAGACCCACGAGAACTTCAATCGTGATCATCAAAGCTAAGTGAGATAGTGCTAACGCTAATAATCTCATGTAGGATGCGACATTACTAAGAACAGATAAAAATGTTTCAAATGCCTCTAATGATCCCTCTCCTATTAAACTACCATATGATTCTTTTTTCAGATAAGAAATGCCAAATGTTTTACCTAATATTTTTAAAACGAAAAGTAATAATCCTGGAATTAATGGTAATAAAATTGGATAAGGATACCTTGTCCAAGATGCTATGTCGAACCCCCAGATAAATAATAAGACCGTTCCACCATCAATAAATAAAATTTTAATAAGGGAATCTGAAAATGCCATATATTTTCTTTTTTTTCTCCAATAATTAACAGCTTGTATGGTCCATCCTAAATTAATATTGAAGACTCCAACTAAAATAACAAATTTTAAGACAAATATTAAATTACCCTCAAGAGGATTCTCTAAAAGAGGAATTAACTTAATATTAAAGAAATATTCACCCCCAAAGAATTCACCATATAAAAGGCCTCCTAATATAGTCCCCCATCCACAATAAAAAATGATTAAACAAAAATTGTAAAAATTTTTCCCATATTTTCGTTTTAAAAATATAGCTCCAAGTAATCCTGCAATAATCAAAACCAATCCATGTCCCATGTCTCCAAACATGATTCCAAATAAAAGAGGAAAAGTTATTGCCAAAAAGGGTGTTGGATCAATTTCTCCATATGAAGGTGTACCATACATCTTCGTGAGTGTTTCAAAGGGTCTGACATAAAAGTTATGCCTTTTTACCAATGTCGGTGTAGATTTTTCCAAATCTGAATCCATTTCTTCTTCATTAATAGGAGAAGGTTCATTCTTTTCAACTTTAGCTTTATTTATTTTATCATTAGTTTGTTCATTATTAGAAGTCTTTTTAACTTTAATCGGATGTTTTTTTAAGATAATAGATTCCATTTCAATATTATCATTAAATTTGGATTTTAAGTTTTCTACAAGTTTTTTTCGTTGTTTTAAAGGAGCATAAAATTCTATTAATGAATGTTCGGTAGATATGTGTTGAAATTGTTGCTCTGCCCATACGTATTGTTCTAAGTTTGTAACAATTTCATTAAAAGCAGCAAATTTATATATATTATCATCCCTGATCTTTTGTAATTCTTTTTCATCTTTAGCTAAAGCGTTTTCGACAATTTCAATTTCTTTTTCGATTCGTGTAAAATTTATTCCATCGGGATTCAAATATTTTTTTAAAATTGGTATTTCTTGGGCATGTATAATATTTATTCTATTATTTAATTCTTCTTCGTTATCCTTTGGATAAATCACGTAAAAAACAATACTATCTTCTGAAATTGGGGATGTTTGATGAATATTTTGAAATTCAGAAGTATTTAAAAGATTTTTTAAAATAGTGATATTTTTTTTAAATGTTGTAAATACTTTAAAATCCAAACTTTTAAATACAGAAAGACTATCTCTTTTCAAATTAAGTTCTTCCAAGAAGAGATAACTATTTTTAATTAAAGTAAGATTTTCTAATTCGATTTTAGCCCTTGCAATATACCTTTCTAATTCATTATATCTATTTATAAAAAAGTTTAATTCCTCATCAATATGATTGATTAATTCATCTAAATCTGCAACTTTAAATTTAATTTTAGATTTTTTAGAAATTTTAAGCTCTTGAAAAGCATGTTCGGAGATTCCAAGTTTATTAAAAAAAGAACTCATGGTTTCACTTAATTTTCTTACTTTTTGTTCTATTGAATTTTTATCCGTAATTTGGTCCATGGTTTTGGTATTTTCATTTTGTTTAATATGAACCAAATTCAATCCTGCAATGTAACTTAAAAATTCAGCTCTTTCATTATTTACAACAGTTACCCTGAAAAGGCACAAAACATTTGAATCTTTCATTATTTAACCCTTTATTTTTGATTTAACTTTTTTATCAATTAGATTTTTAGTCTTTTTTAATCTTACAAAACTTTCTCTTTCTGATTCTTCCAAGATTTTTTTTATTTTACTGATATCTTCTCTTAAATTAGGGATAATAATATTTTCTAAGCCATTTATACGCCGATCTATCTTTTTAAAGTGATATGCAAAGGTTAGCATTGAATCCTCTTTTTCTGCGAGTTGAATTAATTTTTCAAAAAATTTTTTTAGTAAAATCATTAATTCATCCAAATAATGACTTGAATGTTCAAATGAATACGCGGGTAAATTTTTTTCTTGTAATAAATGATAATTTAACTTTGAAATGCTTATTCCCATATCTCGAATAAGATTTACACTAATATTAGGTTTGTATTGAATTGTACTTATCTTGCTAATCATATTTACATTATTTTTACCCATTTCTTTGTATGATTGGTTAAGTTTTATCATTGTATTTTTGAACAGTTTAAAAAATTCTTTTCGGTATGAAATATAATCGGAATAATTAATTTTCACTTGGTACATTAACATTTCTCTTTTAAACTCTAAAAAATTCTTCCCTCTTATTGCAAAATTTAATTTTTTTTGCAAATTTATGAGATTTGTTTTTGTTGGTTTAATATCTCGAAAACTAATACAATTACACCATTTCTTTATAATAATTATCAATAAATTTTTCATGAATCCTAAAAAGCTGGTTTTTAGGTAATACTGATAAAGCTTTCCATGCAGTATTTAATGTCTGTTCAAAACTGCGATTTTCAAAAATCCCTTGATTAAGAAAATCGTCTTCAAATGATTTTCCAAATTTGATTAGAGCTTTTTGGTCAAAGTTCAATCCGTCTTCCCCAATAATGGAGATTAGATCTTTTACCTCAAGTGAACTTGAATATGATGCTAATAATTGAGAACTTACATCAGCATGATCCTCTCTAGTATTTTTTTTACCGATAGCATCCTTCATTAAACGTGAAATCGAGGCCAAAACTTCAAAAGGAGGATATATACCTTTTTTATGCAATTTTCTATCTAAGACCAATTGACCTTCGGTTATATAACCTGTAGTATCTGCTATTGGATGTGAAATGTCATCATTGGGCATTGTTAATATTGGAATTTGCGTTATTGAGCCTTTTTTTCCTTTAATTTTTCCTGTTCTCTCGAATATAGATGCAAAATCGGAATATAAATAACCAGGATATCCTTTCCTACTGGGGATTTCTTCCTTTGCAGAACTCAATTCCCGAAGGGCTTCTGCATAATTAGTCATGTCCGTCAATATAACTAATACGTGCATATCTCGTTCGAAGGCAAAGTATTCTGCTGTTGTTAGAGCCACTCTAGGAATGATCAATCTTTCCATTATGCTATCATCAGCAAAATTAATAAATGAAATAATTCGCTCTCGATTTCCACTTTTTTCAAACCTATCAAGAAAATATGATACTTCATCTTGGATAATGCCAATCCCACAAAAAATAATTAGAAAAGGTTCTTCAGTCAAAACTTTTGATTGGGTAACAATTTGTGCTGCTAACTTGTTGTGAGGCATTCCCTGTCCACTAAATATTGGCAATTTTTGACCTCTTATAAGTGTAAATAATCCATCTATCACGGAGATTCCCGTTTGAATGACATCAGAAGGGTATTCGCGGGCAAAGGGGTTAATTGGTGCCCCATTTATATTCCTTTCCACATCTGTTACTATATTTAAGTTTAAAATCTCTTTAGTCCTGACATCAATGGGTTTTCCAAATGAATTAAATGTCTTTCCAAACATATCTTTTGAAATATCGACTTTAAAAGGTTCTCCAGTAAAAATAATTTTTGAATTATTTGATGATAATCCTAACGTATCTTCAAAAACTTCAATAACGACCATTTCTTGATCAATTTTTATAACTTCTCCATTCCTCATTTGGCCATTATTTGTTTGAATTATTACACGCTCGCCATATTCTATATCGTGTTGATTTTTCAAAAAGATTAAAGGCCCAATAATTTGTTCTATCTTATTGTATGAGACGCTCACGAGATTCACCAAACATTGTTTTTAATGACTCAACTTCTTTTAACATTTTATCTTTTATCTTTAATATATCTGTATATTTATCATTAGGGATAGTTTTGCTAATCCTCATTATATCATTAATGACATTTAATTTTTCGATATCTTCCATGATAAAACCTGATTTAAGAAGTTCCTTTCCCTCATTATAGAGGAGAAGCACCAACTTGATTTGATATAATAATTTATTAACATCTGTAAAACAATCAACATCATCAAATGCACTTTGAATAAGGATACTATTACGAATTAAATTTCCCATAAATAGGATTAATTGTTGATCCTCTGGTAAATTTTCCTTTCCAATAAGTTGCGTTATATTTTTTAATTCATTTTCTTGAGATAAAATCTCATCAACCTGTAATCTACATTTGTTCCAATCCAAGTCAGGAATCTCTTTCCATTCAGTGTTTTTTTCTTTCCACCAATCTGAAATGTAATCGGGATAATTAGAATAAGAATTTAACCAATTAATGGCAGGATAATGTTTTGAATAGGCTAAAGAAGCATCCAAGGCCCAAAACGCTTGAACAAAACGCTTGGTTGTTGCTGTGACAGGTTCACTAAAATCACCTGAAGGAGGTGAAACTGAACCAATTATTGATAAAGAACCAAGTCTTTCTTTATTTGATGTAGAATTTCCTAAAGTAGTTACTGATCCTGCTCTTTCATAAAAACTAGATAATTTAGAGGGTAAATAGGCGGGATATCCCTCTTCTGCAGGCATTTCTTCCAATAATCCAGAGATTTCCCTTAAAGCTTCTGCCCATCGGGATGTACTATCTGCCAAAACAGCAACATTATAACCCATATCCCTATAATATTCACCAATAGTAACTCCTGCAAAAATACTTGCTTCTCTGGCAGAAACAGGCATGTTAGAAGTATTTGCGATAATGACAATTCGTTCTAATAATGGACGACCGCTTTTTGGATCTATTATATCTTTAAACTCAGTTAAAACATCTGCAATTTCGTTACCTCTCTCTCCAACACCACAATATACAATAACATCAGCATCACTCCATTTCGCCAAGTTTTGTTGTATGACGGTATTATGTAACAGTACAGGATTATTTCCTCCAATAAAATTGTGATATTCTTCTATAGTTAGGTCATAAACATTAGAAATTGTATTTGTAATATTTATTTTATCTATTTTATCAAAATAGATGTTTTGACTAATGTTAATAATATATTCCAAATATTGTAACACGTCTTTATCAATATCAGGTTTATATTTTTTGATTAGAAAAAAAATTTCTTCTAATCTAGTTAATGTTGGAAGTTGTTCTTGCTTGATATAATTGTCCAATCTTATCCCGGCATATTTTCTAAATATATTATGCCCCTGTGAATCTCTTCCCTGTTGCTTAATAAGTTCTAATATCTTTTTATCGACAGGTATAACATCCAAACTATCAAAATGCTTTACTTTTTTATCACAATAATCAAATAAAGGCTTTAATTTATCATAATTATATACTTTAAAGTCTCTTAATAGAAGACCTATTTGTTCAGAACGTTTTCCCTCAAGTTCAATATAATATGAATTTTTTTTTTTAGAAATTCTGTATAGAACTCCAAGTCTTGAAAAAAGATAACTTAAGCCCATATGAAGATTCTTACTAATTGTTGAAAATCCTATGGTATAATTTGAAAACCACCCATCTCCGGCGTAATAGCCATTTAAAAAATGAATTAATATGCTAGTTTTTGATTTTAAAATACAAGGTGGAATGCTTATGGTTTCAGTTTTATTTTTTTCTGGAATACCTATCATAAAAAGGAATTTCTTAAATGTCATATTCCTTATATACATATAAGGTGTTCTATCCTCAGAGTCTTGTCCATATTTTGCTTCTAATCCAAAAGATTTATAGGTAATTTCCTTAAATCTATTTAGAATTTGTTTAGAAGTGTTATATAAATAAATTCCTCCATATTTTCCTTTAATATGACCATCTGCAACGAATAATCCAAGCCATTCAGCAATTTCTTCAGTTAATTTACCGGGTATCTTAAAAGGTTCAGATTGTCGCTCGGCTTTTAAAAGATTTATCTTGATTTTGGGAATGTTTGAAAAATTGATTAATTTTTTAAAAAATATTAAAGGAGGTTTATTTAGACCATACAAATAATTTTTCAAAGAATATACCGGAATTTTTAAATTTTTTGCTAAATCTTTGAGTTCATTAGTATTTAAAAGGTGATCAATAACATCCTTCATCTTCTCTAATGCTTCTTTATCTTCAACTCTGAGTGATTCATCCATATTGTATGCATCAAAATAGATTTCACTATCATCAATCATAATTTTCCTTGGGACAGCAATATAATCTCCGACTTTTAAATGCTTAGCATTATTCTGAATTACGTCTTTTCCATTAAATACATGTAATTTATGAATTGGTGTAACCTTTATTGTTCTGCCAGTTCTAGTTTTTATCTTGATAATTTCATTAGTTTTTCCTTTATATATATGAGTGGCTCTCTTGTTTTTAAATTGAACTTTATTAAAAGAGATTACCTCTAAATTATCTTTAATTTCAATTAAGAATTCATCTTTTGATATCTTTATTTTAGAAGTATTATTTTCACTATATTTAGTATAAATATCTTTGATATCTCTTATTTCGCCATTTGAAAGTAAAACTGGAGTATCGGGGGATACACATTTACCCGTTCCAAAACCTCCTGGAACTGCAACTGTTCCTCCCTTTGTAAGAGGAAATAATAAATCGATCACTCTCATGCCCGTAATCAATGGTTCATAAGGTCTAGTTCTCTTTTTATAAGGTCTATTAGAATTTATAGGCCATTTTTGCAACATGGAGTATTTTTCTTTTCCGTTTGAGCCATCTATAGTATAGATTTCATCAATTATTGTATAATCGCCTTCTTTAGCGATGTTAGTAAGTTTCCCTCTCACGCTAGGAGGAGTCATTATCATGTGCTTGATGAGAGGGGTCTCTTGAACCATCCCTAAAATATCACCCCCCTCAACCTTTTCTCCTTCTTTTTTCATTGGAGTAAAATGCCATTTTTTAGTCCTAGATAAGGATGGAACCTTTACCCCTCTCTCTAAAAAACCATCATTATTTAATTTCGAGTAAATTTTTTCCAAGGGTCTTTGAATTCCATCGAAGATATTCGACAATAATCCAGGAGCCAATTCCATAGAAATTGGATCTTTTAAATCAAGTACTTTATCTTTTAATTTAAGTTGATCTGTATTCTCAAAACACTGTGCTATTACATGATCTGAATAGATTTGAATAATTTCACCGATAATATTATGGTTAACTACTTCAATCATACTATGAAGCTTTATATCATCCTCTAAACCTCTAATTTTAATAAGTGAACCATTAATTCCGGAGATAAGCCCAAATTTTGGAACTTTTTCTAATTTATTCATTGTTGTTTAATTGCCCCTTTATAATATTTATTTCAGATCTCTGACTATTCACAAAATCAATTAGGTCATTTTTAATCTTCTCAAAATTTTCATCTGTAATGATCTTAGAAAGTTCAATTTCAAATATCGATGATTTTTTATCTATTAAATCATCAAAAGTATTACTATATGTAATATTCAACTCAGGAAGTTCAAATATAAATCCACCTATGAAATCTTTAGAACTTTTTGTTATGTTAATTTGTATATTAAATAAATTTTGAATTTTTTTAAAATTTGTTTCATCATTAAAATAATCATAATCTTTTGAATTGAAGATTAAATTCACAGGTGAATCACCTTTAATTATTCCCGTGATTTTTTTTATATTTGCGATTGTATATTTTATATATTTTGAATTATTATTTTTTATATTATCTTTTACTTTTAATATTGTTTCATTTTTTAATTCTTTAACAAGATCTAACTTTAAATTTAACATTTTCTGACTAAATTCCAATAAAGCGGAATTTAACGAGTCATTAAAAAAGTTATTGCTTTTTTCTTCAAAATTTTTTTGAGTTTTTCCTATTTCAGCAATTAAATTTGCTTTATATTTTTTTTTCATTTCTGCCTTTTGAAATAGGTGTCTTTGATTCAATTTTTTGATTTCTTCTTGAGCTTTTTCAACCATATAAAGACCAAAATTTTTAAATTTCTCTTTTATTATATTTTCATCACTCACTTTTATTTTACCTCAAGCGATTATTTTTTTAATGGATTTTATTATTTGTTCTAAAAATAAATCATTATTCTCGATATTTGGTTGAAAAATATCAGGTATATAGTATACAAATGGTTTTTTATTGTTTAATTTAAAATCTATGATATATTCGATTAAATTTTGGGGCAAATCCACGGCAATTATAATCATTCCAATAGTGGGATTATTAATCAACTCTTTAAAAATGGTTAAAAATTCAGATGCATCCTCAACTACAGTTCCATCTATACCTATTAGTCGGAATAGAATAATTATGTCATCAACACCAATTATATGAATTTTTTGCCCATTCATTCAAAATCAAAACCAAACTCTTTTAATATATTTTCTATTATAATTTTTTTATTTTCCTTATATTTAATTTTAATATGTTCTAGGGACTCATTAACTTGTTCTCTATAGAAATTAATTCCATTATTCATATCTTCTGAAATAATTTTTAAAGTTGATTCCAAGAACTTTTGATTTTTTTCATTACTTGAATTAATTTCTTCTTCTTGTTGGTTTTTAAAGGATTCAAGATCATTTTTATTTTCTAATCTCGCCTTTTCAACCAATTTCTCATATATATCCTCAATTTCTTTAACCGAACCAAAAATATTCATTATATTCAAATCCGTTTTCTATATTTATTTTATATAGTTGAAGATAATTTTTCATATTTCTCATGAATTATTTTAACAACATTGGGGATAATATCAAATTTTATTTCTTTTTCTTTTTTTAGCAATAGTTCTGTTATTCTGAAAATTGTTGAATATTCGATATCTCCAATAATTATGAGATTTTTTTTGAAAAAATATTCAAGATATAATGCTTCAATTGACCAAATAAAATGTTCTTTCTTAATTGGAATTAGGTTTAAAAACGTTCCGATTCTTCCATTATTTCTGAGATAATATTC
>CAZRIR010000038.1:9751-10849 GCA_964600195.1 uncultured archaeon
TGACTCATAATATATTCGATCCAAAAAGGATTCTAATACAAATATTTCATTTTTATTGTAAAAATACAAAAGACCTTCCTTTACAGCCTTTTCATATCTCGTTCCTTTCATGTAGAGTTGAATTTCATCTAAATTCTGAATTTCAATTAATTTCTTTATGAAATCGGTATTTTCCAAATATTTTTCAACTGCATAGTTGATATTCAATGATTTTTCACTTACACTCATTCCAACTATAGTCCCAAGTATTATTTGCTTAACATTCATTATTTCATATCTTAGAAGATAAACTCTTAAAAAATTTCTCATGTTATCTGGAGATAATAGCATTATTCTTCCAATTAGCTTTATGTAAACATTATATATTGCCTTTTCGATTTCTTCAATAGTAAATTCTTTAATTTTTAAATTTGGATAATATGGTCTAATAAATTCGATTAATTCTTTTATATCTTTAATTCTTCTTAGTTTTTGTAAGTTATCACTATTTAGAATCAGATTTTTTAAATAACCAATTTTCACAAATGTGTAAGCATAACTTGGAACTATTACACTCGTTTTTCTAAAACCCCATTATTATCCTAATTTAATTTAAATAAAAATTCTAGTGTTTTTATGGAAGTCTGGAAAATAACAAAATCCCAATTATAAATCCATATACAGCTAAAGTTTCTGCAAATACGACAAGAACTAAAATTCGACCAAAAGAACTATCACGTTCTGTCAATGCAGAAATTGCGGCAGTTCCTACTGTCCTAATTGCTATACCGCTTCCAATTGCTCCTAAACCAACAGCTAATGCTGCACCTAATGCCAAAAATCCTGCATAACTAGCAGAAGATTCAGTTGTTTGAGCCGCTACGAGAGGTATAATACCATTCATTGATAGGGATACTACTAATACTAATAATACTTGAATTAGTCCTAACCTTAGGAAAAATTTTTTCTTTCTGTCATTCATAAATTTTCACTTCTTCCTTTAAGTATTTTATAATTTTATTTATAATATTTAATTAAATAATGAATTTATGATGTTTAAAACTTTCTTTATACATATATATTCGATATATACTAAAAAATAAGATTGATTAGGTTAGA
>CAZRIR010000039.1:0-10628 GCA_964600195.1 uncultured archaeon
CATAGATATATTGCCGCAAATTGGGCGGGAAAATTAAAAAGTAGAAAGGAATACATTCAATATAAATATGAAGTCATTAAAGAAGATAGGGAACCAAAAGCGTTCAGATATATAATGAATGAAATTAGTAGTGGAGCAAATTATTCTTATCCAGGGGAGTCACGAGAGGGAGGTGAAAGACAGGAAGCGACAGTTATTTCCTCTCAAGATTTTTTTACTCCTGAATTAACTACTAAGAACTTGATAACTAAACAAGATATTGAGCAACCTGTTATTTCAAAAGAAGAGAAAAAACAATTAGATGCATTAATTTCCGAAATTAAAGAAATTCATTCTCACGTGAAATATTCAATCAATCATATTGAAAAAAGAATTGAGCAAATTGAACGCATCATCAGAAAAATCTAGCGTTTTAAACAAAATTTCTAATGATACTATCCAAAAATGAAGATAATTATGATTTTTCTATTTACTTAAACTTAAAACATTAAAGTTTCATTAGTAAAATAACGTGAGAATTATTAATTACATTTTTGAGCATGGAAGATCAGTTTAGACAAGATCGTTTATCTGAGATCAACGATAGAGGAGAAATCAGTTTACCTATTGGACATTATAGCATTGTAAATCTAAAATCAAATAAGAATCTCCATCCTAATATCGTTATAAATGGATTAGGTTCATGTATCGCTTTAATTTTGATAGATAAGATCAATAAAGTATTTGGCATGACCCATATACTTTTACCTTCTTATGATATCCTATATAATAAATCACCGCTTCGTTATCCTCATAAATACGCAGATAGAGCAGTAATTGATCTAATAACCCAATTGGAGAAGGAAGGAGCAAAAAAAAACAACTTAAAAGCAATAATCATAGGAGGATCGAAAATATTTCAAAACCACCATAATAACATTGGATGTGAAAATGCAGAGATGGTTAAAAAAGAATTACATAAATATCAAATCGAAATTCTCAAGGAGGATATAGGAGGAAATAGTGGAAGGAGTGTTATTTTTAAAACTAAAATAACTTCCGTGTTAGTGAGAGGAACCCGCGAAGAAAAATATAAAAAAATTTTTTAAAATAGGAGAAATAAAATGACTAAAAAAGACACAAATGAAAATAATTTCCTAGATGAAATCAAGTTGACTCCATATCAACTAGATTCTCTTAAAGAATTGGGGAATATAGGTTCAGGCAATGCAATTACTGCTCTTTCCCAGTTATTAAATACTAGAGTGGAAGTGTCGCTTACATCTCTAGAACTAATTCCATTTTGGAAACTTCCTGATGAATTTGGGGGCAGAGAAACAAATGTTTTTGGAATTCTTTCAGATATAGAAGGAACTCAGAATTTATCTATTTTACAAATTTTTACCAAGGAATCGATAATAAACGTGATCAATTATCTCTCTGGGGAGAAAATAGATATTAATGAAATTATAAAGCTTTCAGATTTGGATGAGGTCATTTTAAGCACGATCTCAGAAGTAGGAAATATATTGGCAGGACATTATGCTAATGCTTTGGCGGATCTAATGGAAATTGCTTTGATCCCTAGTGTTCCAAATCTCTCATTTGATTCATTAGGAGCGATAATGGATTCTGTTATTGCGAGAAGTGCTAAAATAGTTGATCTAATGATCATGATCAATACCAAAATGAACATACAAGATTTACATATAAATGGAATTTTAGTTTTTCTACCAGCTGTTGAAACTTTAAACAGTCTTTTTAAAGCGTTAAATATAGAGGAGTAAAAAATCTTTTCACGATTTTTTTAATTTTCTTTAATTAATGCTTGGCATCAATACTTTTTTTATAAATTTTATTACAAATGCATAAAAGATGTATAAATTAGTAGGGTAAGCTATAAATACCCACTTTAAAGTATATCGATCGAGATATAATTTTTACAAAAAATTTGAAATATAATTATAATAGAGGTGATAATTTTACGGCTAATATAGTATCGTACAATCCTGCCACTTTAGAAATTGTAGGTGAAGAGAAAACTACAGAAGTCATTGATATAATGGATATCGTTGATAGGTCAAGGAAAGTTCAAAAAGATTGGGCAAAATATTCCATAAAAAGAAGAAGAAGTCTTTTAAAAAAGCTAATGAAATACATGATGAAAAATATTGATGAAATTGCAGAAATAATTTGTTTAGAAACAGGGAAGCCAAAGCTTGAGGCTATTAATAATGATATAATAGCAGCGCTAGGATTCATAAAACATTCTATAGGAGCATTACCTACAGTATTAAAAATGAACAAAATAAAGCTCAAGGGAATGCGTTTAGTCATGACGTTCTTGGGACGCAAATCTTATCTTTTAAAAAGACCTGTAGGAGTTGTTGGTATCATATCACCATGGAATTTTCCATTTGGAATACCATTTGGGCAAGTTGTGCAAGCTGTGGCTGTTGGTAATTCAGTCATTCTAAAACCATCCTCAGAGACAATTTTTACAGGTTTAAAAATTCAATCACTTTTTGAAAAAGTTGGATTTCCCAAGGATTTAGTGCAGGTAATTATAGGATCGGGAAGCACTGTAGGTAATGAATTAGTTAAATCTCCCATAGATAAGATAATTTTTACAGGTAGTGTTGATGTAGGGAAGTCCGTAATGCGAATGGCTGCGCAGAGGCTTACCCCTGTTGTTTTAGAATTAGGTGGTAAGAGCCCGATGATAGTTCTCAAAGACGCAGTGTTAGATCGCACGGTTAAAGGGGCAATGTGGGGTTCATTTCTTAATTTGGGTCAAGTTTGTTCGGGTGTCAAACGAATTTACGTTCAAGAAGAGATTTTTGACGTATTTTTAAATGTATTTAAAGAGGAGGTAGAGAATTTAAAACAAGGGTGGGGTTGGGATAATCCAGATATCTCCATAGGACCATTGATTAATGAAAAGGCACTGTTTGAAATGCAAAGGGTCGTGCAAAGAGCAATCGAACAAGGAGGACAAATAATTACTGGAGGTAAAAGAAATGAAAATTTAAAAGGAAATTTCTTTCTCCCTACTATCATTACAAATGTAAAAAATGATTTTGATTGCGTGCAAGAGGAAATATTTGGCCCCGTTGTTGTTGTCTTGCCCTTCAAAACTGAAGAAGAAGCAATAAAATTAGCAAATGACAATAAATTTGGTCTTTATGGCTCCGTTTGGACTAGCAATATAAAGAACGGTAAGCGAATTGCTAGGGCGTTAAAAATGGGAACAGTAGCAATCAATAACCATACCTATACATTCGGAATCCCTCATACTCCCTGGGGGGGGAATGGAAATAGCGGATTCGGTCGCACACATGGAGATCTTGGCTTAGATGAATTTTTAGAGCCCTTGCACATCCACGTTGATTCGGAACGTGTTAATCAAGATCTTTGGTGGTTACCCTATGATGAAGATAAACTCAAGGGGCAAAAAGAGATGGCAAAATTATTATTTTCAAGGGATTACTCCAAAGCATTCTCATTACTAAAAAAAATGAAATAAATTGTAGTGATCGATTGAATAATAAACTTTTTTTTAAATTTTTTTTAAAAAATTTTTTTTATTTTTTTCGTTAGTTCTTTTAAAAGTAAATTTCCCATTCCCAACTTAATATTATTCGAAAATACGAGTATGAGAATGAATTTAACAGTATTTATTTCCATGTATTGGGAACATATTTTTTGTTCGTTTTCAAGTTCCAAAAACATCTTTTGAACATTAATTAATTTCTTTTTTGCTCTCACTTCGAATTCTCTTGTCGTGCTAGAAAAGGTTTCATGGGGGAGAGAGGAGTATAATACTTTTCCGTCAATCGTTAGGATTGCTCCTCCCAGAATATCTTTTTCATCAACTGATTGTCTGATTAAATTTATAATTTTCTCGAATTCTGGTATGCTCATTTGGTCTTTTTCTTCTTTTTCTAAGTATTCAACTGCAGAAAATGCAAAATCGACAAGTTGATAACCCCGAATTTTAAAATTTTTGTCAACAAATGCTTGAAAGCTATGTTTACAGCAAAGATTAACAGGAATTGACATTGTAGTCAATTGTTTGCTTTCATTAATAATTTTTATAGGCACGCTTAATTTTTTTTTCTCTTGACACTTAGGACAGATTATGGTGATAGTTTTGAAAGATTCTCCAAGATTCATATCATCATTTTTCTCATCAGGTGCATTCATAGTATTTATAAATAATAGTTTAGATCATATTCTTCTTTATATTAAAATCTTCAATTCATATTTGCATGAAAATTTTAATAAACAAAGGTATTACTACAAATAAAGAAGAAATATTTAAGATTTATAACTCTTGTTATAGTATCTATTTTAAGTTTTAATATGGAGTATTGTCTATAAAACAGTTTTAATTGATAACGTGAATTTTATGAATGTAGCAATATTTTTAGATAGAGATGGCACTATAAATGAAGACATTGGATATGATTTCAAGTTAGAGAATTTAAAAATTCTACCAGGAGTCATTGAAGGATTAAAATTGCTCCAAAAAGATTATCAATTCTTTATAATAACGAATCAAGCAGGGATAGGACATGGTTATTATGATTTTAAAACCTTTGAACGATTCAATAACGCAATTGTACACCATCTCAGAAAGATGGATATAATAATCCAAAAAACCTATTATTGTCCTCATACTCCGAATGAAAATTGTGAATGCCGAAAGCCAAAAATCAAGTTAATTAAACAAGCTGAATCCGAATTTAACATTAATATCCAAGATTCATGGGTAATCGGTGACCATCCAAGTGATGTTTTGTTTGGTATAAATGCAGGGTGTAAAACCGTGTATGTTTTGACAGGTCATGGAAGAGATCATTACAGCGATTTGAGAATGAAAGGCATAAACCCCACTATAATTGCTGATAACTTCTTAATTGGAGCAGAAAAAATAGTAAAAAATAGAAATAAAAAATAGAAGTTATAAATTATTTTTCCTTCAAAAAATAGGCGAGAATTGCAACAATGGCAAGAAATACTGCCAATAGTACCAATGCCGGTAAGTAATTTCCGTCGGGTGATTTAAGATCTAATAAACCAAGCATTAAAATTATCCCACCAACTTGCCCAAACATCATTAGCATTCCATTTGAACTGGCCTCAGGGACAGGTTTTGTAATATCCACCGCGTATTCTAAAGCAACGGGAGCTGCAGATAATATTCCAAATCCCAATAGCAATGAAAAGATGTACAATAAAATTGCTTCATTAGTAAAGGAAATGATGAATAATGAAATGGTTGCTATTACGAATGAGCCCATCATCAAATTTCTTCTATTACTAACTTTTTCAGCAAGAACAGAAGCAACACCGGAACCAATTATTCCACCAAAAACCATTAAACTGCTAAAAAGACCCGCAAACAGCGAACCGTATCCCTTTCCAACAACAATTAGTTCACTATAACCAATTAACCAATTTAAAACGCCGACACCAAAGAAAAATGCAATGAATAGAATGATAAATGATTTATTGGTAAATAATTGTTTTAAACCCTCGGTCATCATTACTTTTTCACTTGAAACTTGTTCTGAAGGAGGTGAAGGTGGTCTATTTTTTGAATATACAACAAATATAATTGCTATGATTAATGCTAAGATCCCATAAATGAGATTCATCGAACCGATACCAAATTCACCCAGTCCAACAACGATAATAGGTGTCAATAACATTCCAAGGGCAATTCCTAAGAATTGTGAAAGCATCGAAATTCCTGTAGCGGTTTGTCGTTCATTTTGAGGAAACCAATTTGCTGAAAGCTTGGTATATGTATTTAAAATAAACGGTTGACCAATAGCAATTCCAATTTGAAATATTAAGACTAATTCATAACTTGAAAATGCAAAAAATCGTAAGAATCCAAACACGCCTATGAATAATGCACCAATGCTCGCTCCTATTTTAAAGTCATACTTGTCTATTATCCAAGCCGAAATAAAGGTTACAGGAATGTAAACGATCATGAAAGTTAGTGCTAGAAGTAAAATTTCTTCTTCTCCAACAGAATAGTATAGTTGCGCCGTAGAGGTAACCGTAGTAAAGCTCACCCAAAGCATTTGCACGATTATGTTTACGAGCATGAATAATAAAAGCACGATCCAGCGATCTTTATATACTTTAACTCCGTTTTCAGTCATAATATCCACTTTGTAATAAAAGTTATCTACTATTAATTTTAGATTAATCTTTATAATTATTACAATTATATAAATCATAATTAAATATTTAATAGAGTATTGCTCTCTTAATTTGAATAGAAAGAATGGTTAAATGAATTGGAGAAAATGCTAGCTGCTGTGTTTCATAAAAATAAAGATGAGGGAGGAAAAATACTATTAGAAGATGTTGATCCTCCTAAAATCTATAAAAATCATCAGGTTTTGATAGAAGTAAATTCTTGTGGAATTTGTGGAACAGACCTAAAAATCATATCTGGTAGACATCCCGCTAATGATAATACTATCTTAGGCCATGAATTTTCGGGGATCATCAGAGAAATTGGAGATGATGTTCAAGATCTAATGATAGATGATAAGGTCGTAGTAGATCCCAATGAGAAGTGTGGATATTGCTATAACTGTAGGAAAGGATTGCCAAATTTATGTGAATACATGGCGACAGGCACTACCTTCGGAATTTTTCAAAACGGAGGTTATGCAAAATATTGTGTTCTCCCAAGAAATTCGCTCTATAAGCTTCCAAATGACATAGATCTGACAAAAGCAGCACTAGTAGAACCCTTATCTTGTGCGGTTCATTGCCATAACATCGCAGATGTCAAGGAATCTGATAATGTAGCTATCATAGGAGCTGGACCAATGGGTTTATTGATTCAATCAATCCTGAGGATACATCCTTTAAAAAATTTGATTTCAATGGAAATCAATGAGTGGCGCTTGAAAAAAGCCGAAGAATTAGGAGTAGATCATGTTATTAATCCTAAAATCGATGATTTTAAGAGAGAAATAATGGAAATTACAAATAACAAGGGGGTGGACGTGATCATTGACGCGGTCGGGATAACCGAAACTTTTGAGATGGCCCAAAAAATTTGGGCACATGGTGCCAAGATCGTGTGTTTAGGACAGGACAATCATGCTGAAGCACGAATTAGACCAAATGAAATCGTGAGATATCAAAGAAAAATTCTTGGATCATACATTTACACGTCAAGAGACATTCTTGATGCAATCGAATTAATTTCCAACAAAAAAATTAACATTAATAAACTTATAACTCAAAATATTGAATTAAAAGAGTTACTTTCGATTGGATTTAAATTAATGGAAAATAAAAAGTGCGCTAAAATCATAGCTCACCCTTAGGTAAATTTATTAAAAATACAAAAAAAAAGGAGGATTCCTCCTAGGGCAGGGAAGAAATATAAGTTTTATTTGTCCAAGGTTGTTGAAAGTCAATATCAAGAGCAGCGGTTAACTGAGCATATCTTGCATAAAGTGATATTTGGAGGATTAGTGTTGCATTACAAATAAGTAATTGAGGCATATATTCTGGAATAAGAGCAATCGTGAAATTCTGGCTTGTTGTTGATGTAAAGCGATAAAAATTATAAGTGCGTTCAGGAGATGCTCCTATAACAGTATTGTCAGGAATTAATTTGTCCGTTCCATTATTACAATCCAATACAAGCACGCTAACATCAACTTGAACATCTAGAATTGAATAGATTCCATAATTATGAACGTTAAAAACTAAATACATGGTAATACTATCTCCATCAGAGATATTATATTCATCAGGGCCGAGATCATAAACATAGTTGAACCCATCACCTTCTATATCAATCGAAACGTTAAGAGCACTCACGGGTATGCTAATTATATATGCCAATAATGCAACACTTACTATTGATCCTATGACTCTAAAAAATGTACTCGCTCGAAATGATCTCTTGATTTTAACGTGATATTCCTTGTCTTTTTTGAGTTCTGCTGTCCTGAAGATATGTTGAAACAATTTTATTCCCGCAGCTATCATCGATACATAGGCAATAATTTGCAAACCAACTTGGATCGAAACACGCTGATCACCAATCGGCATGTCGATGAAATAGTTACCGAAACCATCTCCTAAGGTGAATCCCCCAAAAACATAGAATATAAATATTGCTGAATAAATCGAGTCAACAATACTCGCATAACCACTAGCAACTGTATCCTTTTTAAAAGTATGATTAAGTATTGTAACTGCCGTTCCTATGACTCCTAAAATGATGATCCCTAATATATAAGCATCGCTAAATTGCATTATACCGATCAATTGAAGTACTGAGATTAACAAAAGAGGAAAAACCAAGTAAAAGATCACTTTCATTATCCCATAAAAAATCATGGAAGCTAATTTTATTTTCATGTGAATTAACCCTTTTTTCTAATTAGATCTACTTATTTTTTATATGAACTACTATAAAAGTAAGATATATTTAAATTCGTTGTAAAAAAGATATCCTTCTAAAGCATATAAAATAAAAAAAATGCTAATGCGAATCTTAGTTTAATAATCGAAATATTTAACGTGGAATAGAATATTAGTTAAATTTTAGCTTATTTAATTTATTACATTCCATGAGGAATTCATTTAAGTGAATCCTCCATAATGGAAACAATTCACACAATCAACATTATAAAATTTTCCAAGATGGTCAATTTTCTTAGATAGCATTTCCCAATAAGAAAAATCTTGAGGTTTATTAAAAATAGTTTTATATTCTTTCAGCAAACCAGGTTTATTTTTCCTAATAAAATTAAAAATTCGATTCCTATTATGTGGTCGAACATTTAAATTTTCAAACATGAAATAATCTACTTGATCCACTGTCATTTCCATAATTTCATTAATTTCTGTAATATAGGGAAAAATTGGGGAAATAAAGACATATGTTTTCAGACCTTCTTCATGACATTTTTGAATTGCATCAAACCGTTTTGATGGGACTGAAGCTCTTGGTTCAAGTTGCTTGGCAAGATTGTCATTCATCGTAGAAACTGAAATCCCTACTTCTGCATTCTTGAATTGTTTTAAAATATCAATATCTCTAATCACTAAGTCGGATTTTGTTAAAACTTGAATAGTAGGTTGATGAGGGATTAATTTTTTTAGGATTTTTCGAGTGAGTTCGTATTTTCTTTCATGTGGTAAGTATGGATCTGTAACAGAGCTCATTAAAATTATTTTATCATTGTAATGACCCTTCGGTTTTACAAGATGAGGTGAATTAATTTTAACATCGAGAAATTCACCCCAAGCTTCGTGATGATCGGTAAATCTTTTCATGAATTCTGCATAGCAATAAATACAACCATGAACGCAACCGATATAGGGATTTACCACTAAATCTACATCAGGTATGTTGCTTTTAGTTAAAATATTTTTAGCTAATACTTCGTTTATTTTCACTTCATATAAAAGTAATAAAACCAATAATAAAATTCTATAGCAAATAATTTAAAACTATTAGAAACGAGTAAATGTATATGCCAAGGGGGGGATTTGAACCCCCGATACCCAGATCTTCAGTTTCACCAATACTATGCGTTCTATAGCACTTCTGGTGCGTTCCCGGGCTACGCCACCTTGGCTTACAAATTAGAGCGAATTGAATTTTTTAAAGATTCGCTATTTCAATTCTAATTCAGATATCCTAATTAGTTAAAAATCTCATATAAATTTTTTTAGTAGAGATATTTCCTCGCTTTAATTATCTTGGTTTTCATATTTTTACTAAATTTTAAAAGATATTTCATGGGGGGATTTGAACCCACCTCCTTTCGGTAAGGACCCGAATGCTCTAACCCCATAAGCTACATGCCCATTTTTTTTAGATAGAAAAGGATGAATGATTGTTTTAGCAAACTCATCAAGAAATTATTTTTAAATGAATTAATTCTGCTGCCACATTTAAAATTTACATCCTATTTCCTAAAAATATGATAATCTTATCATTAAAAGTCACTTTGATTATCATGTTTACGGATTAAAAACTTCGACCTTAAACACAGTCGAGAATCCGCTGATATTAATCATTGCCCATGGTCATGTTTATCATGATGTGGTTAATTATAAAGACATGATGCATTTAAGTTGATAGATCCTCGACTGATAATTTAAGAGATATCCTTTACATTGATGACTTTCTATTCTCGAAAGATTATCAAATTTATTTGCATCTTTTAGCATATCAATATGAAAGAATGTTAAGTATTTAAGTATTATCACATTGAATAATCCTATTGGATTTTCCCATTAAAGTGGGAAATTTCTGGTGTTATTTTTATAATATGGAATGAATGAATCATTCAATATCTAAATCCCACGATTTTACTCCAATACTATCTTTATCACGATCTTGAGATTCTTTTTTGGATATCACGTTTTGTTCCTCATCATCATCAAGGATTGCGATTTTCTTATCTTTTAAAAATGATTTAATCTCCCTTTCGCTCAATCTATCTTTCTCAATTAAATTCCGAACTTCTAAATAATCTCCAAAATCTTTTATAATCGCATAAACTTCACGTGCTTTAAACCTATTTTTGAAGATAAAATTTTTTTGTTCCAAACTATATTTGGCATACCACCAATAA
>CAZRIR010000040.1:0-10518 GCA_964600195.1 uncultured archaeon
AGGGTTACTTTTCCGGAAGTTACTTTTGATAAGCAGTGGACGTTAAAGTGGTCGGTTTCGACTTCCACGTAATCACCTTCATGATTGATGATGGTTCCATCAATGATGTTTTCTATCCCAACAAAAGCCGCATTTTGAATGGATTTTGGAGAGTTAAATACCTCGCGTGGAGTTCCCGTATCCACGATCTCACCATTCATTATCAAGGAAATTCGATCTCCCAACATTGCTTCATCTTGATTGTGCGTCACTTCTATGGTGGTTAAATTATTAGAACCATGTATTTCTTTAACAACCTTCATTGCTTCCTTTTTGGTTACTGGATCTAAAGCACTAAAAGGTTCATCCAGCAATAAAATTTGAGGATTGATGATGAGCGCCCTTGCGAGGGCCGTTTTTTGTTGTTCACCTCCCGATAATGTATGAGGGTATCGATCTTTAAGATCGAATATGTTAAAATTTCTCATCATCTCGTGAGTTCTTCGATTTCGTTCTTTCCTGTTAACTCTTTTCATTTCTAACCCAAAACTAATGTTGCTTTCCACGTCCATGTGAGGAAATAAGGAATAATCTTGATAGACAAAACCGATCTTTCTTTCGAAAGGGGGTTCTTTTCTCATGTCGTTTCCGTTAATGAATATCTTTCCTTTATATTGTTTATAAAAACCTGCTATCAACTCTAAAAGTAATGTCTTACCTGCACCAGTCGGTCCAAGAATCACGTAATATTCATTTCTTTGTATCGTGAGATTGACATTCTTCAGTTTAAACTGGCCGAAAGTGGCATTTATGCTTTCTAATTTGATCACGGATTCCAGATTAATTTCATGCCTCCCTCTCGAATTTTGATTCTTTAGTGAGAAGATTTATAATGATAAATATGAATAGGCAAATAATTATCAACAAAAATGCCACAGGTGCCGAACCAGCAAGTCCCTCTGTTCTAAATAGCTCGCTTATTAGCACGGGGGCGATAATTGGATAATATGAAATAAATATTACTGCACCAAATTCACTTATTGCTCTTGCCCAGCACATTACAGCTCCAGTAATAATGTGCCGTTTATTAAGGGGGAGCATTATCCTAATGAAGATGCGTCGTTCAGTGGCACCTAAACTCTTTGCAACGCTCGATAAATGGGGATTTATGGATTGAAATCCGTCTCGAACATTATTAATATAAATTGGCATGCTTACGAATAATAAAGCAGCAATGGTTCCAAAGATATTCCTTTCAAAAGTGATTCCCAATTCTAAAAGTGGTTCTCCTATCCATCCATATCTATAAAAAAGAGAAAATATCAATACTCCAGCAACAGAATGAGGGATCATTAATGGAATGTTCATTATTGCATTTATGATAGACTTTCCTTTAAACCTGTAATGTGCTACAACATAGGCTAATGGTGTTCCAAAAATAATTGTTATGAGAGTGGCCATTAAGCCGGCATAAAATGTTAACCAAATGATTTGAATGACTTCTTGGTCTTGAGTCGTCTTTATAAAATTATCAAAATTGAAAACTAATTGCTTTATCGATATGTCTAATAAAGCTAATATAATCAATAAAAACAAAACAGAACCTAAAATTAAAAAAAGAAAAAAAAATGAGTAAGATTTGAAAATCCGTTTAAATTTCATTCCGATCTGGTTGTCATCATAAATTTCTGTAAGTTTCATGATCTTACAAACATCAATACTCAATATTGTCAAAGAGTTATCCAGTATAATTTTCACAATATACTAAAATATTTGCTGGTATGTGTGTTCCGTAATTTTCAGTTGGACATAAAGGGCGGAAAGTAGGCTGTCCTAACCATTCGAAAACACCCTTGCCAAATTCATTGATCATGTACTCTACGAATAGTGCTCCTAAAGGAGCATTATCTGCATTTTCAGGGACGGTAACTCCATAAGTAATGGATTTACCCGTGATAAGCTTGCTAGTATATTGTTGTATCTTAACATTATTATAAAAGTCATCTAATGCCGTTTCATTTAGTGCTAATTCTGGATCTAATGTAATGTATTTAAGACCGTGTTGTATTGCCACGCTTCTATATTCAAAAGCATATTCAATGGTACTCATTTGTAAATCCGTAATTAAATCTACAGATTTAGCCTTGATATATACATTGCTTCCAGTATCTAAGCCTAAATTCAAAGTAGGACATTGAATGGTCCAGTTACCCAGACCATCAGTAGTATTCAAGATGTCAGTATGAGCAAGAACTAAATCTTCAAGAATATTATCGTTACCCGGATATGCCAATTCTGCCAGTTGCAAAACCATTAAAGTTCGATATCCACAGGGATCCAAATTCGGGTTTGAAAAACCCCATCCTGTCGATTCATTTAGATATTGCCAAAAGTTTGTTCGATTTATTTCAGGATCGGGTAATTCACCATAGTAGCATAGAACCATTTGATTAGTGGCGAATTGGATCGTGTAATTTTGATAATCTTCATCCATTTTAGGTATGAGTGACCAGTCTGCACTAGCTAAAACATCTGCTTTTTTACCTGAAGTTATCCAAGATATGCATTCAGAACTTCCCCCAGCTTCTAATTGAACATCAACTTCAGGATGGTCATATTCAAAAACCAATTCAATATACTCAAGCGGTACTGCAAGACTTCCTGCGTGAAAAACTACTAAAGGTGTTTTGTGTGCTTGAGTAAAGAAATAATACCCCGCATACCCTCCGATGCTAATGCCTACTATAGCGATTGCAGCAATTCCAATTGAGATATATTTTGATCTTGTTTCCATTTTTTTTCAACCTTGATTAATTAATTTAGATATATTTTTTATTAATAATTATTCAGAATATTAAAGCGTTATGAATCACCAGATAGATCGGCTTTCTCAATGATTTTCATATTGATGATTATTCAATTTCATTAATTTTTGGAAAATGCATATAATGTTGATATCTCTAGATATTAAATTATCAATTTTTATTCATAAAATCTAGCTTTTATATACACTTAAAAAACGCTAAAAATTGATTATTGCTTTTATTGATGATTATTAAAAAAAATACTTGAGTTATAGAATACCAGAGATTTTCTTAAGAATCATCTCTTCCCTTACTTGACCAATTTCAAGCTCTCGCCTCTCAATGACGATATTGATGTTTTCAATCAATCGTTCGGCAAAATAATCAAAAGAAAAGGGAAAATGAGTATTTACTTTAAAATATTTTTTCAGGAATACTTTGATCAGCTCGATTTTATGTCGGGGGTCATCCATTTCAAATATTCCAGGACGGGTATCCAACAAGGAGCAACATATCCAAGCGAGGTCGTCATGAAAGTTCCCTTCATATGATTCCTCGAAATCCATACCATAAACTATTCCCGTCGAAGGATTGTATATAAAATCCCTCAAGCGCGTGTCCCCTTTATTTAGCACGATATATCCATGTTCATTCGTCTTGTCTACCAGGTTGTTTTTATGGAGTATTGCAAGCCATTTTGCACACTCCTTAATGCTTTGTTTTATATTCCTTCGAATCTGGTGCTTGAGCTCTTTTAAAGATTTTATACTTTTCAAATTACTATTGATGTAAGTCGTCAAGTTTATTCCATTTATTTTCTCCAAAATTATATAGGGTTTTTTATAAAACAAGACTTTCGGGATGGAGATGTCCTGATCTTCCAATTTTTTTAAAGCTCTATATTCGATCTCTGCAAAATCAGTCTGAAATAATTTTAGTACCACGATCTTTGGAAATTTCATCGGTTTCTTTTTAAAAATCATTTCATAAACAATATTTTTCTTACTCGTGAGACGATTGAGCACGAAATCATTATCTCCCTCGATCAGTTCAGGAATTTGATCGCTAAGATCACGAATGATTTGTTCCTTAATTTTTTGAGGGTCCATCTCATTTGTTTAAAGGAGTGATTGATATTAAAAAGTTGATATATTATCGGAATATTTGAATGAACATGTTCAGCAATAAGAATAATAGGATTATGAAATATTAAAAGTACAAATAAAAAGAGTAAAATTATAATGGTCACGATGAGCGAGAAAAATCATAAATATACCCTTGGAGTTTTGTATGGGATCGGGACTGAAACCGAAATGTTAACCCAAAAATTCGTGGGTCATCTCATAAATACAGATAACTTTTGTAAGGCATGTGAGAACATGGAACTAAATATCAAGTGTGATAAATGTCGAGAACATTTACCAAGCTATTCAAGTTCTATATATTTTTATGAACAGGTGGGTAAAAGCATGCCCGATTTTGTGGACGATCCTGCAGAATTCTTGCCTGAGAATATTCCTTCCGTTGATTTCTTGTTAGTAGTAGGAATTCATCCTGATTTGTTAGGTGGGCTTCCCGATTATTTAATTGATAAAAATATCAAAGCAGTGATCATTCCCATTGAAGATCCAAAATGGGTGCCTCCTGGATTACAAACTCAAGTTTTAAATGATTTTGAAAGGAATGGAATTCAAGCAGCATTTCCAAAACCCTTCTGTGCATTGAGTAAAGAACTTAATGAAAATAACCGGGTTGGGTATCATTTAACTCAGAAACACGATTATATATATTCGTTCATAGATTATTTTAAAATAGGAGTTCCCATCGTTTCTTTCTTATTATCCTCTGATGGAAAGGCAATAGAAGATAAATGCGTGATTCAGTCAGCACCTTGCGGATCCACGTATTACATTTGCCAACAATTAAAAGGAAAGTACATTGAAAATAACGGGACCACATTAAACGAAAGAATAAGCAAAGCCCATCATTCATACCCTTGTAATGCTTCCATGGATCAAGACACGATTCTGAAGGATTCTTGCCTTCACGTGGGGGGATATCTTGTTAGGAATGCCATTCGACGAGAATTGAAGTTAGAGGAGCAAGAAGGGGAAAAATTGACCTACGTTATCAAATAATTCTTATTTCTTTTCTACCATTTCAGATTTAATCATCCAAAATATCTACTAGAGGCACAGATCTTTTTGAAAAATATTCAAAAATTTCTTCAAAAATTTCTATTGGGCTTGGTTCATCATTTTTCTTGCTCTTTATGATAAAATAAGGTCCAAGATTCGCTTCTTGGTTGGTATTAAGAAAAAATGTTATATATTTATCATATCTTATCAGCATGAAGCTAAATTGCTCTACATTCTGATATATCAAGACTCTTTCCTTGAATTCGGGAAGAGACATGGCCTTGATAATGTTATTATCCCCGATGTCTTTTAAAAAAGATTTATCGGTGATTAGGCTTAAATTTATATCATTGATTAACTTTTTCATGGCATCCTTTTCCGTAAAAATAGTAGGGAAAGAACTTCGCATGATTTCGAATGAAAGTGGTATGGAATTCCAGCCTATTAACTTGAGTTCAGTCTTTTTTGCTCCAAGGTTATTTTTAATAATCTCAATTAGTTTATTTCCAACATTCATGAATGCCCATTGATTAGTAGAAACCTCAACTCCCTTCAAGTAGGGAATAAATTTGGCAACAAATTGAGTGGGTATCATGTCGCTTGAAACATGACCAAAAATCTTTCTTGTTCTATCTAATAATTCGATGTTTCTAACATGTTCCAAGATTAATACTCCAAAATATGAAAGATAATATTTTTTTTCTTGAACATAGATCAAGTTTGAATCCAATAGTTTGTTGAGATGATCCTTTACTGTTGTTGTCTTTTCTTTAATAATTTTTGAAGTATCCGTTAGATTTAAACCATTTTTATCATGTTCATATGTCACAAGTATTTTTAACGATATCTCTTTAGAAATTGAATTTAGCATTCCAACTAAATTTGATCCAAAAAAATTAACCATTATTGATAATTTCAACACGATCCTTAAAAAAAGTTAGGATATATTCCAAAAAAAAAAAAAAAAGGGAATAAATTATTTATATTTTTGCTAACCACGTTGACAGTTGTGGAAACATGCTTTCGGGATTTCGAAGTCCTACAGGGATATCAATGTGGGCACTTTCTATGAAATAAACCTCATCATTTGCAGTTGGGGTCTTCCCATTTACCAAATCTCTGATGACCTCATCAGCATCGACTAAATCAAGGAAAGATCCTTCACTATCAGCGAGGAAACAAATCAATGGAACTTGAATCTTGTCCATGTGATCGGTATAATAGTAAAAACCGTCCCATAATGAAGGATTTGGTGGTTCAAGTCTCCAATCATTAAACCAGCCATTCTTCCAGAATTCTCTGACGCATTGATTGACGTAATAATCAAGATATTGACTGAGTGCCCGACAATAAAGCTTGGATATACCATAAGTAAAGAAATAATACATGATCACGTCATTGACGTTGGTAATGTCCAAGTTTCCAACATTTTTGAGAAAATCTGTCAGGGTTTTTCCTAACAGGTCCTCATCAACGATCAAGGACAATAAACCTTGAAGTAAAGAATCGACCACACCTATATCTGTCAAGGTACTTATTAATCCACCGGCATCAATAACTAAATCCGTGGAAAGCAGGGCCCAAATTAGAGCACTATCCATCAAGTCAGGCAATACCGGAATCGCGGCAGGGTCAATGCCAATAAAGCCATCAACCGTTTGCGATCCTTGAGTTATGCCATTTCTTTCACGAACCAGATCATCGTAAGATCGAACGTGTCCGTCCCATCTAAATGTGGTTCCTTGCAAGTACATCATACTAACGAGACCACCAGTGCTATGTCCACCAATGACAGGGTGCAATCCCGTTATTTCATTTACTTTTTCCACTGCGGCTGGAACATCATACAATGCCCAATGATCCATGCTCGTTTCATCATCTCCTCCCTCGCTTATCATATCAGCATATCCGATACCTCTATAATTGGCAAACCAAGGATCATAACCCATTTTCCACAGGTAATAAGCAATGCTATAATAAAGCAATGGATCCTCTTGAATATTTTTATCTCCTACAGCCCATGCTGCAAGATTTTCTGGTAGTGTCACGTCATATCTATCTTTTATAGCTTGAGTAGAGTGCATCAGGAACACGTTGATATTCATTGCTAAACCGGGAAAGAGCAAAACTGGTTGGGCCCCATAGTTAAAGGTCCCTCCGGGAGCATGATACCTGAATACTTTTATTTTCAAGTTATCATCGGTCCGGGCATCATACATTTGTCCAATACCATCATAAAATGAAGTGCCTACTGAAACTTCATTATTTGATGAAAAAGGCCAAGCGATCACGGTTATTGCAAGAAATGGAAATGATGCTACAATGAAAACGGCAATGATAATGCCTACTTTAAGTTTAATCTTATTCCTAATCATTCTTAGAATCACATTTTTCTTGAGTTGAGTCAGAATTAATATTTTCAAAAAATTTTTATTAGATGAAAATATTTAATATAGATATTTGTTGTCTTTATTTATAAATCTATTTCATAAATTGGGGAATAACTGACGAGATATTTTAGTTAATTTCAATAATTTTAACATATTCGGGAATTCAGTAGTCTTCAGAAAAAATGGAGAATACGGAAAATCCGTAATTAAATCTTGATCTTTCTATATTTTAACGTAAAATAAAATATTCTTCTTTTTAACATAACACGAGAAATATATCACCATAATAATACCTATATAACACGGGAATATCTATCAAAATTCGCGAAAGGAGTGTTTCACGAATATATTCTAATAAGATAAAATCCAAGTGTTAAAAATAACTTAGCATATTGATTATCAAAACGCTAAAAATTCATTTTAAATAACATAAAGAAAAATCGAAGTAAACATTTCTTCTAAGATCAGCATAAATTTAAATAATCGTTCGATTTCTATTTTATTCAGTAGTTTAATCCTCCTTTGAATGGTATAAGAAAAATGGAAATAATAATAAATGATCTTATAACAGTAATTGCAGCACTTCAATTTATTTTAGGACTTATTCTATTTTATAAAGCAGTTAAATCTAAAATTCAAGTATTATGGCTATTAGTTTTTGATTCCTTTCTTCAAGCACTTATCTTTCTATTTTTTACAGGTACACCCCTCTTAGATTTTGGTAATATCTTTGTTTTTATTGTTGGGATATCTCATTTATTAATCGTGATATTTGTCCATAAAACTTTTTATAAAGGACAAATACGAGTATACACTTTATACGTAATAATTATTGTAATATGTACTATTGGATATATTTTAAATCTTTTTGATCCTTTCCCATTTTTCACATATCCAATTTCACTACATATATTTGCATGGTATAATTTTTTACTTCCATCAATTCCTCATTTTTGGTGTTCATATGTCATCTTGAAACAATATTTAGTCTATAGAAATAAAGACATCCAGCCTTGGATAAAGATGAGATATTTAATTGCGGGGTTATCTCACATTCCTTGGGGACTTCTTGGAATATTTTACTTATTTTATTGGTATGCCGGTAATATTCCACTAATATATGCATCGATCGTGATTTCAATTGCAATTACCATGTTTACTATTGGATATTTTATAGCGTGGGTGATGCCTGAACCATTAAAGAAATTTTTTAACAGGCATTATGAAAACATAGATGCTAAGGAGATGACTGAAGAAGAAATCAAGCAATTACTAATGGGGACAGATGATGATTGATAGCATGATCATTTTACTCGGAAATGAATTGTGTAAATATACTAATACTGACTTAAAAGTTTCAATGGGAATAATAAAATTAGCGATAAAGGATAGTATTGAAACTGAAGGTATTTTAAATTTAGATAGCATTGATATTGCTTTGAAGAAAAATCTAAGTGAACGGCTTAGAAAACTTAATGTTTCTAATATTACTGAAATAATTGCAAATTTAGAAAAAGTTGCTAAAAATAATCAATCATTACTTATAATGGAAGCAATTTAAAAACTCCTTTACACTTTTAATTTGATCAAAAATAGTGTTTTTTAATTGATTAGAACTATTTTTTAGTTAATTATTCAACATCAAATAAAGTAAAATGAAGTTCAAAAACTGATTTTTGGTATTTGTGAAAATTTTAATTAAACAATTTTAATATATTTTTTGTGAAAAATGTCAATAATGAATAATGAAAAACCTAAAGGAATCAAGGTTATTCTAACAGGATTAGACAATGCGGGAAAAACATCGATAATTCTTTCTTTACTAAGAAAGAAAAATGAATTAAATGATATTGAACCTACTAGGGGTGCTAAAGTTCGGGATTTTCAATTCTTAGGAATGGATATCGCTGAATGGGACCTCGGAGGACAAAAAGTTTATCGGAAAGCTTACTTGAACAAACAACCTGAACTAATTTTTGGAAATGCAAAAGCAATCATCCATGTAGTGGATATTCAAGACGAGAAACGCATTGAGGATTCAATGGATTATCTCGTAGATATTTACGAGAAGCTAATAGAATTGAATGTAAAACCAACGATTTATATCTTTTTTCATAAATATGATCCAATCACGATGATCGGCTCTCAGATGGACCTAAATAACCACTCTTTACTAATTAGGAATGCCGTTAAAAAATTATTGGATTACCCCGAGATTGAGTTTTACAGGACATCAATCTATGACTTTCAAATGATCAACATGGCAATGTCTAAGATTTTATTGAGTCACATCCCACGATCCGAACTCATAGAGAGTTCAATCGAAGAATTTTGTCGAGATTTGAACTTTGAAGCTCTCGAATTGATCGATGAGAATTCCTTGATATTAGGATCCTTTTATCTTAATAATTATAGTAAGGAATTGATGAATTCAGTCACTCCATTTTTCTTAGAAGTGAATGAAATTTTGGAAAAAGTCCCTTTTTCGCAACCATATGAAAATACCACAGAAGATGAGATGCTTATCAGGAAATATGGAAGATTTTTTTTGTTTAAAAAATTTATTCTCAGAGAAGGGGGCTCAAACTTTTATTTTTTAAGTTGTAAGCGTGATTCCGATTTTGACACGGATGATTTTTTAAAATTTGTAAATTTAATAAGAGAAATATTAGTTCAAATATTATGATTGTCTCAATTATTTTTTTTTCTGGAGGTATTGAGAAAAGATGTTCATGTATAAACATTCTTCGGGTGCCATTTCTGTTATTGTTTGAGGATTGTCCGTGAACTTGACTGAAACGTCCCTGATAAGAACTATAGGAGTTTGTTCATTCCCTTCTCCAAGTAAAAACTGGGCGGCACTGGCCAAATCATCTGCAACCGCACGTTTAGTTATTTCTAAGGGTCTATCATACAAATCGGGTCTCCCAATGCAATCTTCAATAGGCTCAAATCCCGCGGTTGCGATGGCAATACCTATTGTTCCTACCCTGAGTGGTTGAACCCGAGAATCAGCGATGATTAATCCCAAATGTTCTATTTTAAACTCTTTTCTTAAAGCGTTCCGAAAATCCCACACCACTCTTTTGAGATCTGATGGTAATAACACAACTTTCCCTGGTCCGGCATTAGATTGATCAATTCCAGCATTTGCAATGAGAAAACCGTTTGTTTTAGAAAGTATGACGTGCAACATGCCTCCCAATA